>JAYVGH010000176.1:0-18617 GCA_043772435.1 Bacteroidota bacterium | reverse complement strand
CTTTTAAAACGCTATTATGGAAGAGTAAAGGAAGCTAATAAATATTATACCAGCTATACACAAGGTTGGAAAACGGATAGAGGAATGATTTACATTATTTTTGGAGAACCTACTAATATTTATAAAAGCAGTAGTCGCGAAATTTGGGTATATGGATTAGAAACAAATCCTTCGGCAACGCGTTTTACTTTTAACCACACTAAAAACCCGTTTACTAGTAACGATTATATTTTAGAGCGCAGTCAGTTTTTTAAAGAACCCTGGTATACCGCTGTTGATTATTGGCGACAAGGAAATGTGTATATAAATAATGGTAAACAAAAATAATAGCAAACATTTAAACGAAATACGGGATTTTTTAAACGAACGGTATTTAAAATACAATCAAAAATCGTTTATTGAAAACGATCCAATTTGCGTACCACATTTATTTACAAAAAAAGAAGATATTGAAATTGCCGGATTTTTAACCGCTACTATTGCTTGGGGAAACAGAAAATCAATAATTACAAACAGCAATAAATTAATGCAATGGATGGATTTTGAACCCCGGCAATTTATTTTAAATCATAGTAAAAAAGAGTTAAAACCTTTTCAAAGTTTTGTACACCGTACCTTTAACGGCAATGATTGTACCTTTTTTATCGAATCTTTAAAAAATATTTATACCAAGCATAATGGCTTGGAAGCAGCATTTGGTTTAGTAAATGATGATACAGATAGCCATTGGGACGATAATGAATTAAAACAACGCATTGTAAATTTCAGAAAACTGTTTTTAGAAGTAAAACATCTTGTAAGAACAGAAAAACATATTTCAAATCCTGATAAAAAATCGAGTGCAAAACGTTTGTGCATGTTTTTGCGTTGGATGGTTAGAAAAGATAATTGCGGTGTTGATTTTGGTATTTGGAAATCAATTTCGCCTGCAGTTTTGAGTTTACCTTTAGATGTGCATACAGGCAATGTAAGCCGCCAATTAAAATTATTAACTCGCACTCAAAATGATTGGCAAGCTGTAAAAGAGATTACAACTGTTTTAAAAACCTTAGATGCCAACGACCCCATAAAGTACGATTTTGCTTTGTTTGGGATTGGGGTAAATAAAGATTTATAATTTAGTCTTTATCTAAAAAGTCAAATTTTACTTCACTTAAACTCTGTAAATCTTTACCGGTAGATAAACTGTCCTAATCATCTAGTTCATAAAGCCGAGTTACTTTTAAGTAAGATATTGATTGAGATTTAATAGTGTTTATTAAACTTAACATTTATACTAAAGGTGTTTATGTAATCTAAACTTATATTTAGTAGAATAATAGAAGTACTAATTCTTAAAATGTCTCCAGCCAACTATTAATGGGATTGTAATATTTATGAATATTTTAAGGGTATTAATTACCTTTAATATTGAATACACCATCTAATCTAAAATCAATTTCAGGCGTTTTAATAGTTTGAGTATGGTAAAAATTGTCCATTAATTTTTTTAGCAATGTTACATTATTAATGTAAACAGATTAGTAAATTTATGGAAACAATTATAGTTGATATTTTTTTTATAATAAAAATCCCCATCAAATTAATGACGGGGATTTTTATTTTTTTTATTTTTTTAAGTTACTGTAATATACAATTCACTTAATTTTTTTTATTCTTTTATTAATTTAATAGTTTGTTCCTTGCTCTTATCACTAAACCTAACAAAATAAATACCATTGCTCTGGTTACTTATATCAATAGTTTGTTTACCTGCATTTAAGGTATTTGTTAAAACAACTTCGCCTAAAATGTTAGTTACAATTACTTTAGAATTAACAGATAATTCAACAGTAACTACACCATTAGTTGGATTTGGATATACGTTAAGTGTTGTGTTATTAGCATTTAACGAAACTATGCCAGTACAAATAGAAACTACAATTGTAACAGTTGCAGTTTTTGAACATCCTGTAACTGAATTGGTGTAAGAATAAGTAGGATTAAACGTACCCGCTGTAGGCCCTGGCGTAAAAATATTTCCAGCTACATTGGCGCCAGCAAAAGTACCACCTGGTGGAGATGCATTTAATGGTATAATTGTACCGTTAACACACGATGTATTTGAACTTGCTGTTAGCGATACATTTGGTAAAGCATTTACAGTAACCGAACTAATGGCAGTATTGCTACAAGTAGTTAAAGTGTTTGTTCCTGTAACAATATAAGATGTATTTGTAGTTGGTGTTACAACAGCACTTCCACCTGAAAAAGCGTACGTATTAGCGCCACTAGGAACTATTGTAAAGGATTTACCGGCGCAAATTGTACCATTATTAACAGTAATAGTTGGTATAGGACTAATAGAAACTGAGCTAACTGCTGTATTTGAACCTACACAACCTAATGAACTTGTGCCAGTAACGCTATATGATGCACCGGCTGTAGGTGTTACAACTGCTGAACCACTAGAGAAAGTATACGTACTTGCACCACTTGGCACCATTGTAAATGAACTACCGGCACAAACACCACCACTGTTAACAGTAATTGTAGGGTTAGGAGCTAGGTTTTGACTTAAAGTATATGAACTATTACAACCAGAAGCATTTGTTCCTGTTACAGTATATGTGGTTGTTACTGTTGGAGACACTGAAATACTAGATGTAGTCGCTCCTGTGTTCCAAGTGTATGTTGTAGCTCCAGAGGCAGTAATTACATTTGTTGCTGTTCCACCGCATATGGGGGTGTTACCAGAAGCCGTAATTGTTGGAGAAGGGTTGATACCAACACTACTTGTAGCTGTATTTGCGCTAACACATCCTGCGTTCGATCCTTTTACTGTGAAAGTAGCAGGGGCTGTTGGGCTAACTACTGCGCTACCACCTTGTATGGTGTAGGTACTAGCACCACTTGGTGTAATAGTAAAACTATTACCAAAACATACAGAACCAGAGTTTACACTAACTGTAGGTGAACCATAACTAACGCTCATTGTTGCAGCAGCAGATGTGCCGCAAGAATAAGTAGCTGAAACTGTAACAACACCAGCAGCAGTAACTGTTGGGTTAATTACACTAGTCGTACCTGTTCCACCTGCCCAAGTACCTGGTACAGACCAACTATAGCTAGTAGCACCTGGTCCGTTTGCAGTGAACGAAAGAGCTGATGTAGTACAAACAACTGCAGCCGAAATTATTGTAGGAGGAAAAGGAATTGTAACAGCTGTATTAGTAGTAATTGGAGTATATCTTACAGCTGTATTTGTAGTACTAAAACCAGAACCTGCCACGTTACAAATACCTTGTGTTAAAGTATTACCAGAGTTTGGTACGTTAGCCATGTGCATTTCTATAACACCATTGTTTTCAAATAACTTAATTTGCCCTGTATGAGGAAAAGTTGTACCACAACAAATAGGCACTGCAGAATAAGTTACCACAAATATTCTATTAGGAGCAGTACCAAAAGTACCATAAGTAATAGAGTTGGTGTTAGAGTTGTATAAGTCAGTCCAAAATAAAGCAACAATACCTTGCGCTGGTTGCGAAGCAGAAGGTATATTACCACCCGAACAACAACCACTAGCCGTATTACCTAAATTAAAAGTAATAAAACCATTTGAACCAATTAATATACTGTTATAGCTGTTACACATATAACCAAAATTAAAACCTAATGGTATAGCTCCAGATAAACAATCGTCACATTGGGTAACTGAATTAGTACCAATAGGCGATAAAGAGAATGAAGTAGAGCCTGAGCTATAAGTACAAGCAACAGGTATACACTGAGCATTTGAAACATTAACTGAAACAGTTGCTATAAATAATAATAATAAAATTTTTTTCATAATTTAATTTTTGTTTTTAATGATTATTTAGTACTAGAATTAATAATTACAGCATTTTCAACTCTCCAAAGTTCTTCGCGTAGGGTTTTAAGTTTTTCGGGTTTGTTAGCATTTGCTTTAATTTCAGATAGAATAACTCCTTTTTTGTTTTGTTGTTTAGCGTCCATTTCTGCTTGCGTGCCAAACGTGTAAGGTGTAGCATCGGCAGGTTTAATTGAAGTATAAATATTTGCTTCACTTTTTTTATTATCTACCGTTTTGTTTTGTGCAACGCCAAACATACTTAATGTTAGCAATGTTGCAACGATTAATGATTTTTTCTTCATGTTATTAATCTTTATTTAAAATTTGAATTGCAAATGTAACAAAAAAAAGAATAGCTTTTACCGGCGGTAATAAATAATGATAAAAGGTTTTTAATTCAATTAATACTCAGGGGTAATTTTATAATTACCTATCAATTCTCTTTTAGTCCTCTACCTTCTTTGGTAATTTTGCCGTCGCGACGCAATTCGGCAATAACTTTGTCTAATACGCCGTTTACAAATATTTTGCTGTTTGGGGTGCTGTACTCTTTGCTAATATCGATGTATTCATTTAACGATGCTTTTACAGGTACGTTTGGTAAATGCATTATTTCGGTTAATGCCATTTCCATTAATAACATATCCATGTTGGCAATACGCTCTACTTCCCAATTTTGGGTGTGTTTGCCTATTAGTAATTGATACTCGTTTTTATAAATAATAGTTTTGGTAAACAAAACGCTCATAAAGTCTAAATCGTCTTTTTCATCTTTCAGTAACGGCATTAGTTTAAATTCGCCTTCAAAGGTTTCAAAATTGCGAATAACGGAGTTAAATGCAACAAAACTATCATCTACCCAATGCATGTTTTTTTCTTCAAATAACGATTGTAATAATTCATTTTCACTAAGTTGTTCCGCAATTACCTCTATTAAAAAAGTACGATCTTCATCAATTGTATTTGTTTCGTTTTTCATATAGTTAATATAAGCTTCCGAACTTTTTAATTCTTGAAATAATTTACGTACTACATCAAAATCACCTTGCCAACTTACCTTTCGTTTTTCTAATTGGTCTTTAAATTCTTTATTATTAGTCAAACTTAATAATAAACTGTTATTAGCAAATTTTAAATTGGGGGCTAAATCTTCTTTTGTTGGTAAATGTTTATTTTTATGCTCATCAATAATTACTAAAGCTACGTGATGAATATCGTTTAATAAGCATAAAACTGATAGATACAAATCATAAATTTTATCAAGGCTTTGAAATAAGTTTTTTTCAAAAACAACTACATCGCCTTTTTCGTGTTGAAAATAAGCATACAAGGCTTGCATTACTTTTATTCTTAAGAACCTACGATTTAGCATATTTTTTTTATTTGTATTTTTTGTTTTTTTGTAATTGGTGCAATGTATTTATATAAGAAAACACCAAGCACAACCTATCATTTTTTAGTGATTTAAAATTTACAGTACCGCGTTAATACGTGCAATTGCCTCAATACGTTGTTCGCCCAAACGGTTAGCTGCTTTGTATGTAGGTATACCTTCTTTTTTAGCTAACTGAAATAAATTAAACGTAGTGTTATAAATTTGTTCTGCATGAGCTAAAGCCCTTTCGCGGTTATAGCCTTCTAATTCGTAATACACATTTATAATTCCTCCGGCATTTACAACAAAATCAGGCGCATATAAAATGCCTTTTTGTGTTACCAATTCTCCATGAATTTTTTCATCTGCTAATTGATTATTAGCCGCGCCACAAATAATTTTACATTTTAATTTACTTAATGTTTCGTCGTTTACTGAGGCACCTAAAGCGCAAGGAGCATAAATATCTATGTCTAAATCAAACATTTTATCTGGCATAGTTGCTGTTGCTCCGTGGTTATCAACCGCCATTTTTATACGTTCGTCGCTAATATCGTACACATACATAATTGCTTTTTCTTTATGTAGGTATTCTACCAAATGCATACCAACATTGCCTAAGCCTTGTACCAACACTTTTTTTCCGGTTAACGAATCGTTACCAAAAATTTCTTTAGCACTGGCTTTCATGCTAACATACACACCATAAGCAGTAACGGGACTAGGGTCGCCACTACCACCCATATTTACCGGCAAACCACTTACATGGTCGGTTTCCATTTTTATAATTTCCATGTCGCGGCTTGTCATAGCAACATCTTCGGCAGTAATATATTTTCCGCCTAAACTGTTTACAAACTTACCAAAGCGACGTAACAGGGCTTCGTTTTTAATTTTCTTCGCATCGCCTATTATTACAGCCTTTCCGCCACCTAAGTTAATGCCAGCTACAGATGATTTGTAGGTCATACCCCTCGAAAGACGCAGTACATCCGTCAACGCTTCGGCTTCGTTAGCGTAATTCCAAAAACGTGTTCCTCCTAAACTAGGGCCTAACACCGTATTATGAATTGCAATGATTGCTTTTAAGCCGGTTGAATTATCGTTACAAAACAAAATTTGTTCGTGGTTATGTAAACTCATTTGAGCAATAACCGGATTTTTAGATAAATCTATCTCGTTTAAGGTTTTAACTTCCATAGGAATTTTAGTTTTTGAAGCGCACCAAATGTATGGTTATTTTTACAAAAAAAACATGTTTTTAGAAAACATTAGTATTATAAAACTGTTATTTTTACAATAAAGAAATGTACACCAAATACGATATACTTACCGCTTTATCGCAAATACCCGATCCGGAAATACCTGTTATTTCGATTATGGAGTTAGGTGTAATTAGAGATGTTATTTTTGACGACAAACGCATTGAAGTAAAATTAACACCCACCTACAGTGGTTGTCCGGCAATGAAACAAATGGAGGATGATGTTAGAAATAAGTTGTTAGAGTTAGGATTTGACGACATAAAACTGAGCATAATATATAATCCACCTTGGACAACGGACTGGCTCAGTGCAGAAGCAAAATTAAAATTACAAAAATACGGTATTGCACCACCTGAAGAAAGTACAACAGATAAGTCGTTTTTAACGGGTAAGAAAAAAAATATTACATGCCCGCATTGTAAAAGCACTAATACTGTAATGGTTTCGCAATTTGGAAGTACTGCCTGCAAGGCATTATATAAATGTAACGATTGTTTAGAGGCTTTTGATTATTTTAAATGTATTTAAGTTAGCTATTACTAAACGTCCATTGCGCATCTTCTTTTATTTGCTGTTCTTCACTAATGTTTTTTTCAGCAGCTTTTTTCTTAATCTGGATCATCCAGGTTTCATCGCTTTTTATACGAATAATTATATCATCAACACTTTCTTTTGAGTTAAGTAACTCTTCACTTAATAAATATTCAGCTTCTATTTTTAATTGAATTTCAATAGTTATGTTATGTTCAATGGCTTTTTTATTTACACTTTCGTACCAGTTTTTATCGTATTTACTATTTCCTATTAACTCGTTTAGGCGTTTGGAGTTATCCTGGCAATACAATTTATAAGCATTATCAACAAAGCCATAAGGAAACATATAAAAAGTAGCCTCGGTGGCAATTAATAATATAACATCTCGCTGAGCCAATGATGCACTAAGATTTAGACTTTTTACATCAGCGCGTTTTTCGTTTTTAATTAATTGGGTTTTATTATAAAACCAATATTCATCTTCTGTAAAAAAATGACTTGGCATGTCTTTACCTACCAAACACCACCAATAACTATCTCCAACCACTAACACATTGGGCTTGTAAGCATCTTCATCTTTATATTTATAAACAGGGTAGGGGTTAGGGTCGGGTTCAATTGGATAGGTTAAATTCATTAAAATACCAACATCAAAATCGTTGCCTTTTAAATTGGTATTATAACTAACCACATTAAAATCCCAGTCAGCCATAGTAATGTTTCGTTTCTTTTCGATATACTTAACAATAGTATCAAGTCCTACAGCCATGCCATAATGATTCCAATGTGTACCGTATTTTGGATATACCTTATGTTTAAAATTGGGTTTATTTTGGTAAAACCATTTATTTAAATCTAGAAAATTAACTTGTTTTTGTGCAAATTCATTGGCGTAAGATTTATAATTGGTACTGTCTTTTTTCTTACTTAAATAGGCATTAGGAATTAACTCCGGATAATAAGATGCCTTACCGGGTGCAAATACTACAATTAAATCCTTACCCCGGGCTTTTAAAGAATCCTGCAGTTGTTTAATTTTTGAAACATTTTCAGATATTTTAGAGTTGCCAATAAAATTACGACCAATGTATTCGTCAATATACGATTCAATAAACAATTCACCTTCTTTGCCAACAACTACTCCCGGTGCTTTTGTGGTGTTAAATAACGAATATAATACCTCGTTATAACCTTTTACAAATTGTGTTCTAAAACCAAAATTATCGTTTAGGTATGCATTATAACTTTCTTGCCAAGTGCCCGTCCAGTAATTGGCGGTATTAAATTCAGGTTTTTGGGTAACGGTAGTAACGCCTTCTAACTTTTCTTCTTCAAAAAAAATAAATTTACCTTGCAGCATTGGAATTACCAATGCTATGGCAATTAATACGCCTAAAAAATATTTAAAATTTGTACTCAATTAAAATCTAAAATATATAAATGGGTTAAACGTACTGCTTGATATGGATGCTAAACAAAAATAAAACAATACAATGCTTGATGCCGAACCAATTGCATAACCAAACATTGAGTAATTTGAAAAATAAATTTTTTGCTGAATTGTTTTTCCGAGCTTAAAAAACGTAAAAAATGAAAATACAAAAGCTAGTGCAAAATATACTTTAAAATCGTTTCCTAAAAAAATGTAGTTGATATTAAATTTAAAGCCAACCAATTTTTTAATAAAAATAATGGCGTCTTTAAAATGTTCGGCCCTAAAAAATACCCAACCAACCGCAACTAATAAAAACGTACAAATCAAAGGAATTATTTTAGGTAATTTAGAATATAATTTTAATAAAAATAATCGCTCCAATATTAAAAGCAAACCATGATAAATCCCCCAAATTATAAACGTCCAAGCGGCACCATGCCAAAGGCCGGATAATACAAACACCAACCATAAATTAAAAAATAATTTCCATTTTTGATTTACTTTATTACCACCCATTGGAATGTATAAGTAATTTTTCATCCACGCACCTAACGTCATGTGCCATTTGCGCCAAAATTCGGTAATACTTAAAGACGTGTAAGGATTGTCAAAATTTTCGGGAAATTTAAAGCCTAGCATTTTGCCCATACCAATAGCCATATCGCTATAACCGCTAAAATCAAAATAAATTTGAAACGTGTAAGCCAACATTCCCACCCAAGCCATAGGTGTATTTAATTCGTGTAAATTAGATTTAAAAACAGAATCTGCTATCACCGCCATTGTATTGGCAATAATTACTTTTTTACTTAAACCAATTACAAACCTAAAAAAACCGGTTAAAACAGCATCAATATTTTCTTTACCTATACGCCCTTTTATTTGATCAGAAATTTCGTGATAACGAATAATAGGCCCGGCAATTAATTTCGGAAATAAAATAATATATAATTGGTAATCCCAAAAATTCCGAAGTGGTTTATGTATGCGCCTGTATACATCCACAACATACGTCAAACTTTCAAACGTATAAAACGAAATACCTATTGGAAGTATAATGGCTGTCCAGGTAATATGTTTGCTAGTAAACATTCCTAAAACAGCATTGGCATTATCTACAAAAAAATTACAATATTTAAAATAAAACAACATTCCTACATTTAAACTCAGGGATAAGATTAAAAATAATTTTCGTTTCTTATCACTCGTAGCCTTGTGAAGCGTGTTTACTAAAAAAAAATCGATAACAGTGGTAATTAAAATAGCGAAAATAAATTTAGGGGCACCCCACATGTAAAATACAATGCTGGCAATTAATAAAAATGCGTTTTTTACTTTATTATGAAGCAAATAATAAAGTATAAATACTATTGGAAAAAAATAAGCTAAAAATATAACGCTGCTAAATGCCATTAATCAATTTCTACCTCCAGTAATTTACCAATTAAATCATTTTTAGGAAAAGGAATAAAATTTTGTTTAAACGGCGCGGTAGGCCACCATTCCTGGTAATGAAATTCTTGTGATAATACCATTACCATTTGGTTGTTTGGAATAGCGGTCATACTATCATCCATACGGCAAATTTCTTTTAAGTTGTTTTTATCTTTGCCAATGCGCCAAATAATGCGTTGGGGTTGCCAATCAATTTCAAAATAATAAAAATCGTCGTTAAACACTTCTTTATGGGGTGCAACTTGTTTGCTTGTAACCAATTTATTAAAAAAATCCCAACGGCAAAACTCATATTCTTTGCCTTCTACATTTACTTTTTTGGCGCCTACAACATAATTTTTCGGTTGCTGACAGCCCATATCCCAATTAGTACAGCATATAGTTATATCGCCATTGTTAT
The DNA here is from genome assembly GCA_043772435.1 of Bacteroidota bacterium. Classification (GTDB taxonomy): domain Bacteria; phylum Bacteroidota; class Bacteroidia; order B-17B0; family Aurantibacillaceae; genus Aurantibacillus. Next base: position 8,297 of record JAYVGH010000176.1, on the reverse strand, counting down.
ACGAATCGTAATTTGGTTTCACATAATTATCTCTATAACTATCTTTTGGCCAATAATTACTTTCTTTTAAAATTTCAAAATCAATTTCGCTGTAAGTAACAGTTGGCTGGGCTTTATTAACTGCCTCTTGATTATCCTCTACACCTTTAGGTATGTAACCCACTTTTGAATGACAAATTCGCCTATTGTTCCAAGTGGCATCTGCCTGAAAAATTAACCAAAAAGCACTAGTTAAGCCATTCCACACATTATCGTTACTAATTATTTTTGGGAATTTAATTTTTGCACGCCATTTTCCGTAAGTAAAACCGATGCGGGACATTACACCCACATGTTCTTTTTTATATTCGTTTAATTGGTTACCGGGATTAAAAACGGTTACAGAATTTGAAGCACTATCCGAACTAACCGTTTTACAAGGACAATCGGTACTGTAACTATACGTATGAATAAAGTTTTTGCTTTTACCGTAACTGCTCACTAACTGTTCGTACTCTTGTCGTGTAATATTTTCACCAACAACATCTTTAATTTCTTTAATATTTACTAATTCAAAATTTTTGTTGATGTGGTTAAAGAATTGTGAAAAATGCGCTTTACGCCTCAACTCATCATCTGTACCACATTTATTTGAAAACAAAGATGAATTTAAATCGGCACTATTATATTTTATGTTATCTATATAAATACCCGAACCCGTATTTAATTTAGAAGTAACTGCTAATTGTGTTTTTGGAACGATAACTTTTACACCTTCTAAATTTTTTCCTTCTCCGTTTAAAAAATATGTGAAGGGATTTGTAAAATTATTGGTATTATTTTTTGTTGTAATGTTGCTTACTTCGCTAGGGATTTTTGCCATGCCTTTTCCGTTACACACCACTAACATAAATTTGTAATTGCCCATGCGCGGGTTGCGTTTAAAACGGTTATTTTCTACTCTTTCGTTTTGAAAGTGTTGGTCTATGCTCCAAAGCGCTTCTAAATACACTTGTTTTTCGAAAGGCATTTTATTTTCGGCACATTTTTGTTTTATACTTTTTACCCAATCGTTTTGTTTTAAAATAAGTTTTGTATACACATCTAAAATACTATCGCTTAATTTTACTGATGTAGGATTGGCGCCATAGTACAAACGCTCATCGCGCGGGTTACCAATAATATTAAAACTGTCGGTAATAATTAATTCGTTTTCTACTAACGGCGTTATTTTAAATTCGAGTGCTGCTTCATCCCAACTGCCATAAAAGTTTTCATGGTCAAGCGAATCGCCGTTTTGCCATTTATAACTTTCGTTTTGGTAATACAATTTATAAAAATAAGGTTGTGATTTATTATGATTTTTGATTTTAAAATTAAAAACAAATTTACCATTTGGTAATTGTTTTATAGATGGAATTTGTACCCCATAAAAAATAGCATCGCTTAAATCGGTATTAATAGCAAAAGTGCTGTCGTTTTTTTTAGTAGAATAATTGGATAATGGATTAAAATCTAAAACATTAAAATTATTTTTACCGCAACTTACAAATAGTATTGAAGCAATAATTAATACAAAATATAATTTAAGGTTTAAACGCACAAATAAGTTCGATAGTCAAATATACATTTATTTCATAAAATAAAAATCTACAGCAGTTACATTACTCTACTACTACCGAATCTTTATACCCAGAATATGTTTTTTGCTTGTTGTAAATTACTTGCAAAGGCTTGTTTAATATAGGTTTACACGCATCTTCAAACGTTTTAAAATTATAACTGCATAAACTACTATCTTTTCTATAATAAACTATGGTTTCGTTTATTTGAAATTTTTTTAAATTTTTCAAAGCAATTATTTTATTAAATGTGCCAAAAATATCAAATACATAAATACCTGTTTCGGGACAATTTAAAAACAGATAACCGTTGTGTTCGGTTAAATAATTAGGATTTAAATCAGATTGAAGCACTTGTTTTAAATTACCGGTTGCCGCTACTTTTTTCGAGTTTTCGTTAAAACGAATCAATTCATTATTTTGTTTATCGTAAATCCAAAAGCTGTTATTTGTACTGGCACAAACAAGGTCGGTTTGCTCGTAACCTAAAGTTTCTAAGCTAACAACATCACTATTTAACGATAATTGATTATCTAAAAATAGTATTTGCTGAAAATCGCGGTAATACACTAAAATTTTTAGGGGATTAGTTGCATCGACGCTTGTAATAGTACCTAATTTTAAATTACTGTATCGCCCTAAAAACTTACCTGTGGGCAAAAACTTAATAATTTCCTCGCCATTTATTGTATATATATTACCAATATTATCTGTTGTAAAATAATCTAATTTAGTTTTTATACTTATGGGTTTCGTTTGGGTAAACGAAAAAAAAGTAATTATAAATAGTAGCAAAAATATTTTAAAAAATTTAATCACGTTTTTATTAAAGTAAAGTTAAGGTTTATTATTTTGTATATATGCGTAATTTGTTAAAGATTTAATAAAATTATAAATATTACAGTGTATATCCTATAATTCAATTCTGCTGTAAGTAGTAAAAAAAGTATAGTTACAGCAGAATCAAAAAATTAATTAAATAGTATATTCATAGTTAAATCGTTTTGCACATTGCCCGAATAAGCGTTTTCTTTAAGCCCAAAAGTGCTTACTATTGTTGTAAATATAGCTTTTTTTGTATTTGTTTCAGTTTTAAAAACACCTACTTTGTTTCTTAATTCAGCGTCATATTTTTTAGTAATCTCAAATTTATTTATCGAAAATTTCATCTCACATAAATTAATTACCTGGTCTCGCCTGTCAATAACCAAATCTATTTGAGCGCCCTGTTTATTAGTTTTGCTTCGCCACGATGAGGCGTGTGTTTCAACGCCACTAATACCTAAAGCTTTTTTTAATTGTTCTAAATGATACAAACACACTTGCTCAAAAGCATATCCACTCCAAGCTCTATATGCAGTGTTGTCGATAGTATTTAGCCAAAAATTGGTATCTACTAACTGATAGTTTTTAATAAATTTTAAGTAAAAAAGCGTATAAAAATCAGTTAATTGATATAAACTTTCTCTCATTTTTTTATTAAAGGGAAAGTATTTTCTAATAAAACCGCTTTCTTCTAATTCGTTTAAAATAGTTGTTAATCCGCCACCATCCGATATTTTTGTCTTTTTAATGATTTCGCTTCGGGTTTGCCCTTTACTTTTTTGAGCTAAAAAAGCTACTACCTGTTCGTGTTTTTCGGCTTTTAAAAACAAGGATTTAAAAATATTTAAAAATTCGGTTCGCAGTAATCCATTTTGCGAAAAACAAATAGTATTAATATTTTGAGTGGCACTTAACCCTTTTTTAAGTTCATCCCAATAAAAGGGAATGCCGCCAAAAACCATGTACAATTGAATGATTTGATAATGACTAAAATTAATTTTTTTAAGCTTAATAAATTGCTCGCATTCGTTTAATGTAAACGGCTCAATTTTTAGTCGTAAAGTAACCCTATTGTGCAAACCACCCTTATTATTAATAAGTTTATTAAGCATCCATGATGCTGCCGAACCACATACTATCAACAAAATATCTTTTCTGGCACTAGCCCAACTATTCCAAAAATGCTCTAAGGCCTGTATAAATTTTGAGTTGGGTGTATCAAACCAAGGTAACTCATCCATAAAAATTACTTTCTTTTTTTGACGTGATTTTTCTACGCAGCGTTTTATTTCTTCAAAGGCTTCTACCCAGTTTTTAGGATTAGATTTTAATTTAGGGCACTGTTTGTGTATTGCATTTTTAAAATTTAAAAGTTGTTGGTGCAAGGTTGCATTTGCAACTCCGGTAATGTGTATGGTAAATTTATCTTTAAAATACTCACGTATTAAATAAGTTTTACCAACCCGTCTTCTACCATAAAGTGCAATAAAATCAGACCTTAACGCCTTATGTTTTTCATCAAATAAAGCAATTTCAGTGCGCCTTCCTATCATATACCTTAAGTTTTGATTCTGCTGTAAATATACTAAAAAATAGAGTTACAGCAGAACTGAGTTTTTAAATAACAATTTAAATATGGATAACTTTTTTTAAAACCTTATAATTAAATTTTTAATTAGTTTAAAAGCATATAACTATGTTTAATAATAATTTAGGTATAATCTGTTAAATATTTTAACAAAAAAACTTGTAAAACTCATTAAAAACTGCAAATTTGTTAAAGCACGTTAAATAAAATAAAAATTATATCTTTGGCACAATACATGAAATACTTTTATTAAGAAATTTAAAAAACTAAAAATTTAAAAACACAAAAAAATGAAAATCACAAAATTACTTTTAATTCCTGCTATCGCAGTTTTAACTCTAGCGGGTTGTAAGTCTAAAAAGAAAACTATTCAAAAAGCTACAGGTGATGTAGAGATTATTTTACCTTTTAGTTCAAAAGAATTTCGCAGCGACGATGAAAATTTTCGCTCTAAACAAGTAGGTAAGTCACCTGATTTAGCAACAGCTAAAAAAATCGCGTATCAAAATGCTAGGGCTGAAATGGCTGCAAACATCAATGCCATGGTTAAACGTGTAACCGATCAATACACTAACCAACGTACTGTAGGCAATAAACAAGAGTTTGAAAATAAATTTGAAGAATTATCACGCGAGGTTGTTAATTTGGAAATGAGTAATGTAAAAGAAATTGGTGAAAAAACATTCCAATCTCAGGAAGATAAATCATATAGCTACTGGATTGCACTTGAAGCAAACAAAAAAGCAGTATTCGATAAAATTGATTCAAAAATTTCGAGTGATGCTAAATTAAAATTAGATTACGACAAACAAAAATTCCAGTCTATTTTTGATGCTGAAATGAAAAAATTAGGCGACGAAGGTAAATAATTAAACAAAAAAATTAATAAGAGCATCCTTTAAAAGATGCTCTTTTTTTAAATTAATTAAACGTTTATAACGCTGATTATTATTATTTTTAATAGATAAAAATCATAGCAATCATTTTTTACCTGCTTCATCTGCGTTCCATAAAAAATCACTCTTGAAAAAAATCCCCCACATATTTTTTCTACTAATACCTTTTGCATTTGCAGCTTGTACAGGCTCTAAAAAATATTTTAAAGCCGCTGAAAAACTTGAAAAACAAGGTTTGTTTAACGAAGCTGCCAGTTATTATTTAGAATCGCTGCAACGCAAACCTAGTAATGTGGCTGCACGTATTAAGTTAAAAGAAGTAGGTCAAAAACATGCCTCTAGCTTAGCATCGGAGTTTTTTAGAAATTACAATACCCAACAGTTAGAACCATCACTCGAAACCTACGAACGCCTTAAAGCATTTACCGAAAAAACCGCCGCGTTAGATGTTAAGTTAGATTACCCAAAAGCCTATGACGAGGATTACCAAAAAGCCATTGAAACCTATTGCCAAAAAAATTATGCAATAGCTTATACTTTAGTGAATCAAAAAAAATTTAGCAACGCTTTAGAGTACATTAAAAACGTAAAAAAATACAATGCCACTTATAAAACCATACAGCAATTAGATATTATTGCTGTTTGTGAGCCTTTGTACCAAAGCGCTGTAAATAGTTTAGAAAGTAAAAACTATGCCGGAGCATTAAATTTACTATCGAGTATTAAAAATAAAACCGAAAATTATAAAGATAGTAAAGACCTTTTAGACTTATCGTTAGCTCAACAAACAAAAAGTTTTATGTTGTTTGCACCAAAAAATACCAATGGCACTAAAAACGAAAAAGATATTGAAGATTATTTGTTTAATAACTTTAGCCAGGTGGCGGCACAAAAATTTACAAACACAAAGATTATAAATAATTCGCCATTTGTTACTTTGCCTGAAGCTTCGGATATAAATACTGCAGGCAATATAGATTTAATACAAGCTATACGTAAGGCAACCGGTAGTGATTATTTTTATGTATTTGATGTTTCAAATAAAAACGAATATAATTCTACCCCACAAAAACAATCCAATAAAAGTTTTCAAGAAGTAAAAACACGTAAAAATGACACGTTGATAATTACTACTTACAATGAAGTTTATTACAGCACGGTAAAAGCAAGCCGCTCGTATTCTTATGAATTTAAATACAAATTAATTAACGCCTATTCTAATCAAATTGTGGCGTCTCAAACACAAAATATTTCTTCTCAAGATCTTGTGGAATATAACGAGTTTGCCAAACAGTTTACCGGTAATATGAATACGCTTTATCCTTACAATCCTTCGGTTACTGCACCAGCTGCACGCTACAACGCAAACGCTTGGCGAGGGCAATTTAGTGCCAGAAGTACTTTAAAGGAGTTTGACGAATTAAAAAGCGATGCGTACACTAAAACCATTACTTTATTTACAAATTCAATTTCTAATTATATAAAATAGTTGAAAAAAATAATTTACATACTTTGTATTTCTGCTATTTTATTTTCTTGTAAAAGTAAACAGGCGGTTACGCATAAGGCTGTTGTGGTGGCCGAAAGTAAACCTGCACCGCCATGGGTAAGCAGCCGCCCTAACAATGGTTTTAAATTTGTAGGTATTGGTTTTGTTGATAAGATAAAAAGCACTAATTATCAAATTGAAGCTAAAAAAAATGCCTTATACGATTTGTCTTCTGAAATTAAAGTAGATATATCGAGTAACTCTGTGTTATACACCGTTCAAAATAACAACAACTTTAACGAGAGTTTTAACTCAATGATAAAGCTAACTAATAGCGATAATATTGAAGGTTACCAATTAATAGATAGTTACGAAAACGATAAACAATACTGGGTATATTATACTTTAGATAAAGAAGAGTATGCCAAACAAAAAGCCTTAAAAAAACAGCAAATTATTACCAAAGCAAGTAATTTAATTTCGTTAAGTTTTACAGATGAAAAAAATAAGGACTTTTCTTCATCATTAAAAAAGCGCATACAAGCATTTGGAGTGCTAACACCCTACTTAAGCGAAGAAATTAACTTTGATCCCACCACAACTAACGGCGTAAAAACAGTGTTTGATTTAACTAATTTGGTGCAACAGCAGCTACAATCTATAACTGTTATTCAACCAAAATTTATGGCACAATTAAAACCCTATCAACAAACATATGCTCCGCTTACATACACATTGCAAATAAAAAACACTACAGCTTTACAAAATTTTCCTTTATTGGTAAGTAGCGACGAAGATAAACTAAAGGTATTAGATAAAGCTACAACTACCAATAGTGGCGAGTTGCAAGTAAAAGTAAATTATGTTGAACCTATGAATCAATTAGTAGGTTTTGCATTAAGCCCCGATGTTTCCTCTTTAATGGGTGGCGATTCGGTTGGAAGAGCGGGTATTGCGGTTTTAAAACAATTTATAAATACGCCAAGTTTACGAGTAAACGCTAATGTTTCGGCTATAAATATTTTTGTTAACTCGGTAGAAACCAATTTTGGAAAACCAACCGGTTTAAATAGCATAGCATCATTTATAAAACAAAAATTTAACGGACAAGAAGTACGAATTGTTAGCAAACCCGAAGATGCAGATTTTATTATTGACGCCACTTGTGATACAAAAGAAGATATGAGTAGCGACGTTTTAGAAAAAAATTACAGCATTAAATTAGCAGCTTTAGTTATTAGCCTCGAATTAAAAAACAAATTAAGTAACGAAATACTTTATAAAAATATTGTAAGCGATATATTTGGCTATGCCAATAGCCTTGAAAAAGCAGGCATTAATTCTTACCAAAGCGAAAAACTAAACGCTAAATTGGGTGAAGCTATTTTCTTTTTAAAGAGGAAAATTTTGGTGTATTAGTAATTGTATTTTTTATATTTTTTTAGATACCAAGTTCGTCATTGCGACAAAGGAAGTAATCTAAAACTACATTATAAGAGATTGCTTCTACCGATTGAAAAAATCGGTATCGCAAAGACGATAACAACTATCAGAATTTTTCTAAAACAAAATTCTATACTGAGGCAAAACAAAAAACCGTAATTGATAATCTGTTTTAACTACTTTGTTTGTTATATCATAGGTTTGCTGAAACACATTTTGATTTCGGGTTATATTTTGTATGTCGATACTAAATTCGTGCGTTATTTTTTTTGAATTAAACCTGTAGCCGGGTTTTACGTCTAACCTAAAATAATTAGAATATTGATAATTGTAAGCATTACTCCCGTCTTTAATTTCATCATTAGCGGCAATACTTTTTTGTAAATCTATCGGCACATAACGTTTGCCGCCGGCATAAGTACCTCTAAAATCAATACTGATGGTGTGTTTTTGAT
>JAYVGH010000175.1:0-4371 GCA_043772435.1 Bacteroidota bacterium | reverse complement strand
GTTAACAACTACTACACAATATACAGTTGCTATAATAGACGCTAACGGTTGTACTAACGGACCTAATACTATTATTGTTAACGTTAATCCGGCTTTATTGGCTAGTGGCACAACTTACACAGTATGTTCTAATAGAAAAGTAACATTATCGCCAACTATTTTAGGTCAAGGTAATGGTGGACCATATAATTATAACTGGTCAAACGCTACAACTGGAGCAACGAGTACAATAACGTCTAACTACGCTACTAATCCAAATACATATTCGGTATTAATTAGCGACGGATGTACCATACCAAATGCAGTAGCGTATTTTACAGTAAATGTAAATCCAAACCCTCAGTTTGATTTTACACCTGATAGCATTAAAGGTTGCGCGCCTTTAACTGTAAATTTCCAGGCAACTCCAACCACAACTAATTACAATGCAAGTGGTGATACTTATTTTTGGAATTTTGGTGCAGATAATACTTCTTATGGAAACACAAGTGTTGCTACATATCCAAACTCAGGCGTTTATGGTATACAAGTTACGGCTACTAATATGTTTGGTTGTAGTAGAAAAATGATTGCACCAAATATTATTGAAGTGTACAGTGTTCCGGTAGCAGAGTTTGTTCCAAATCCGAAAAGTGCTACTTTATTCCAACCAGTAATTTCATTCACTAATCAATCTATAGGTGCAAGTTCGTACGTTTGGGATTTTGGAGATTATGCCGCTTTAAACAATACATCAGGCTTTACAAACCCATCACATGGTTATACTAATGTAGGAGAGTACAATATTTACTTAGTAGCTATTAATGCTAAAGGTTGTAAAGACACTGTTATGCATACTATTGAAATTACACCGGATATGGCAATATATATTCCAAATTCATTTACACCAGACGGTAATAATTTAAATGATACGTTCCAACCCAAAGGTTATGGCATAAATGAAGACAAGTACAAAATGGATATTTATGATCGTTGGGGCGAATTAATTTTCTCGTCAAACTCCTTTAAAAAAGGGTGGGATGGCAGAGTTAAGGAAAGTGGTGATGTAGTACAAGATGGTGTTTACGTTTACAAAATATTTGTAACAGATTTAGAAGGTAACAAGAAAAACTATGTAGGACACGTGACTTTGATTAAACAGTAATAAATAAAAACACTTAATTAAAAAAAGCTACCATATTTTTGGTGGCTTTTTTTGTATCTTTAAAATAATACTCTTTTATTCTGCGTTTAAAGTAATTAATTAAAATTTATTAATTTTAATTACATTTATTGTTTATAAGCCAAAAATGGATTTAATTGAACTTAAAAATAAAACAAATACAGCTCGTCATCCATGGGAATATGCTCGGTTTAATGTGCTTAAATCTTTTCTGAAAAAAATGGTTGGAAATAATCCAAAGCCTGTTATTTTAGATATAGGCTGTGGAGATAGTTTTGTTTTAGAATCCATTTCTGAAATATACCCAAACGCGAAACTAATTGGTGTTGATACGGCTTTTACCCCTGAAATAATTGCCGAAAATAACATTCGATTAAAAAATAGAAATATTTTTTTTTATTATACTATTAATGAAGTACCAAAAGATGTAAAGGCAGACTGTATTTTACTAATGGATGTAATTGAGCATATTGAATTTGACATCGATTTTTTAATGCAAGTAAACGCCAGTGCTTTTGTTACCAATCAAACCCAATGGTTTATCACTGTTCCTGCTTTTCAATCCTTGTTTTGCAGCCACGATGTTTTTTTGGGACATTATAGAAGATACAATAACGCTATGTTAGTTGACCATTGCACAAAAGGAGGGCTGAAAAAGAATAAAGTAGGCTATTTTTTCTTTTCTTTATTATTGCCAAGATACTTACAGGTTAAAAAAGAAGTCGAACAAAAGAAAAAAAATTTATCTACCGATATAGTAGATTGGAATGGAAGCCCGTTTAAAACAAAACTAATTACGTTTATACTTACTTTAGATTTTAATTTTACAAAATTACTTGGTGCTTTAGGCATAAAAATGAAAGGACTTTCTAATTATATTATATGTCAAAAATCTGTGTAGTAATACCTTGTTACAATGAATATATTAGATTAGATGAAAAATCGTACGCCGATTATATTAAAAATAATTATAATGATTTTGATTTACTATTTGTGAATGACGGAAGCACAGATGCTACCTTACAAAAATTAAACGTATTATGTGAAGAATATCCTAATTATATTTTTTGTTTAAATTTAAATAAAAACGTAGGAAAGGCGGAAGCAGTAAGGCAAGGAGTATTACATGCAAATTCAACAAAAAAATATTCATTCATTGCCTATTTTGATGCTGATTTAGCAACACCATTATCAGAATTAATAATTCTGAAAAAAATTTTAAATGAAAATAATAATATACAAATGATATTATGTTCAAGAATAAAACGTTTAGGAGCATCTGTAGAAAGAAATAGAAAAAGACATATTTTAGGAAGAGTATTTTCAACTTTTGCAAGTATAATTTTAAAATTACCGGTTTACGATACACAATGCGGGGCAAAAATTGTTTGTACATCTGTTATAGACGATGCGTTTGAACATACATTTATTACAAAATGGCTTTTCGATATTGAAATTATAGCCAGATTAAGAAATAAATATCCTGAAAAAATTTTACATATTTTATTTGAACATCCAATTACACAGTGGAAAGACGTATCAGGATCTAAATTAAAATTGAAACACATGCTAAAAGTACCATTCGAATTAATTAAAATTAAACGAAAATATAATAATTAATAATTTTTTTTGATGACCCTTTTTTATAAAATAGTTAATAAAAATTATAAAATAAACTTGCTACTATTTTTGTGTAGCTTTTTATACTACTTTATTTATTTAAAGCATATTTTTTTAAATGCAAACAATGTACTTTCTACACTAAATGGCGACTCGTTTAAAAATTACTATGTTTTTATTCATCATATAATAAACGATCCTGATTTAATAAACTTTCCAAGTTTTAATTACCCATTTGGCGAACATATTGTGTATACAGATGCCCAACCACTGCTTACATTTATTTTTAGGTTATTGCCTTTTACACATAATTACTTAATAGGCCTAATGCACTTATTAATTTTATTTTCGTTCGTTATAACACCATGTATTTATTTTAAAATTTTTAAATTATTTAAAGTTAACTCAATAGTTGCATTCTTTAGTTCATTAGCAGTTGTAATACTTTCTCCACAATTAATGCGTATTGGAGGGCACTTTGGGTTGTGTTACGCTTGTTTTATTCCATTATTAATTTATTTTTTAATAAAATATAGCTTACATCCAACTAAAAAAATTTATGTAACGGTTTTAATTCTTAATTTTTTACTATTTTTTATCCATCCCTATTTTGGAATGGGGCTATGTTTATTAACACTTATCTATGTTTTTTTATTTGAGTTAATAAACAAAACAAATTGGTTAAGGTTTTTTTTAGCCACAATTTTAATGGGTATTTTACCAATTATACTCTTTAAATTAGTAATGTTAATTACCGATACCCATAGCGATAGACCCGAATGGGCTTATGGAGCTGATGTATATGTATCGAATCCAGCCAGTGTATTTGTATCCTACTTTGGCGGACCATTTGAACATTTTATGAAACAAATTATAAAGGTTGGCAATAGAGAATGGGAGGGTGTTTCGTACGTTGGGTTTTTTGTAAATTTTTTAATAGTGTTAATCGCTATACTTTCAATTGTGTTTTTTAAAAAGTATAAATTCAACAAAATTGTAGTAATTCTATTTTTAAGTTCTATTATTTTATTACTATTTTCATTCGGGTTGCATACCATGATCCTAAAAAGTCTAAATATCGAAATTGCTGCACTAAGTCAATTTAGGTCTGCAGGGCGTTTCGCTTGGTTTTTTTATTATATAGTGCCTATTTTTTTAATAGTAAGTTTAAATAAATTTTTTACAGACTTATTCAATAAAAATGCTTTAAAATGGATGATACCTTTAGCATTTCTTTTTTTAACTTTTAATATTATTGAGGGACACTATTTTTTTAGAATGATATTTTCAAACACGTTTGATGTTAAAAATGTATTTAATTACAACTACTTAAATAAAAATGAGAAAAAATTAGTAGCGGAAGTTAACTCGCTTAACGCGCAGGCAATATTACCTGTTCCCTTTTATCATAAAGGCAGTGAAACTATCGATAGAAATGGAACGGAATCTTATTACATTTCAATGTTGTTATCCTATCACTGTAATTTACCAATAATTTCTGCATTTTTAGCACGAACATCCGTTACGGAAACGGTCGAAGAAATAGGGCTTTTAAACGAATACATTAATCATGATAAAATTTTAAGTAA
>JAYVGH010000174.1:0-5974 GCA_043772435.1 Bacteroidota bacterium | reverse complement strand
TATGATGCACTTACCATTACTACCGGGGGCGCCACTTCTGGAAATTGAGAAGTAGGTAATGTTTTTATTGCCAATGTACCCATAAATAAAATTACGAGTGATATAACGATGGCAAGAACTGGGCGTTGAATAAATTTACTGAACATTTTTTTAGTTTTTTTTTAAATTAAATTACTCAACATATACTTTTAATTTAGGAAGTACAGATTTAGGATTTTCGTATTCAAATTCAATCTTCTCATTATCTTTTACTTTACGAATACCCTCTAATAAAATTTTTTCGTTTTCGTTTAAACCACTTTTAACAACATATAAATCCGGCATTTCAGATACAATACTGATTTCGCGAGAATGAACAACATTGTTTTTATCAACCACAAATACATATTTTTTCTCTAATATTTCATAAGTAGCTTTTTGAGGGATGAGTATTGCATTTTTAAGTGGCACAGTCATTTCTACATTACCGGTTTCGCCATGGCGAAGCAAACCTTTTGGATTTGGAAACGTAGCTCTAAAAGCAATATTACCCGTTTCGTTATTAAAATCCGCTTCAATAGCTTTTACAACGCCATTGTAGTCAAATAGTTGGTTGTTAGCCATTAATAAATTTACTTTTAATAAATTTTCGTCGGTTGTGTGTGCTTTATAATTTAAGTATTCAGCTTCTGGAACATTAAAATACACCCACATTTCGCTATTATCAGATAAGGTGGTAAGTAAGTCACCTTCGTTAAGGAGGCTACCTTGTCTTACCTGAAAATGATCTATTATACCATCAAAAGGCGCTTTAAATTGTGTAAAATCTAAATGTGTTTGTGCTAAAGACAACTCTGCTTTAGCTTTATCTAACTTTGCTTTCGCCAAAGCTAATTCGTTTGGTGAAACAACATTTTTATCAGAAAGCTGTTTTGTGTTTTGATATTCAATTTCAACAAAATTTACTTCGGCTTGTGCTTTTTGCATTTCGGCATTGTAAAGCGAAGGCAAAATTTGAAACATCATTTGCCCTTTTTTTACAAATTGTCCTTCGTCTACGAATATTTTTTCGAGATACCCTTTTTCTAAGGCTCTAACTTCAATATGTTGAATGGCATGAATTTGACACACATATTCTCTAGTAATTGTTGTATCAATTTTTAAAGGACTAGTAACCAAAAACTTTGTTTCGGTTTCTTTTTCTTTCTCTTTATGACCACAACCATATTGAATGATTAAAGGTGCGCAAATAGCTACATATATAAAGTTTTTCAGCATAGTTATTTTGGTTAATTCTTAATTTAATTTTTTATTTTCAATGTAACTTATATCATTTATATATTTGATGGGCTTACCATTAAGCCTTGACAGAAAAAAATCTTACAGAAAAAACTATCCAACTGTAAAAAACTGCCAAAGCTCAAGGTAAGTGTGTTTAGTTTGTTGTTAATTTATAAATTGTAAAACCTTAATTAAAAGATTTAATTTTTAATAAAAGACAAACTATAAATTGGTAAAAAATCAAATTCGAAGAACTCGAATTGCAATAAAAATTGGCTGTAAAGCCTCTTGAGAGGTAGTATTGTTAAAATTTAAAACCTTAGATGGTTTAAGACTACAAGTTAAATTATAAAATGGAAGTAACAAAAAAGCTTCAACAAAAAAATCTTCACTATCGTTTTCTAATTCTTCAAAAACAAAATTTTCCTGAGCATTAGAACTTATTGGATTAGTAATTTTTTTGATGGAAGTGAAATTATCTACAGGTACAATATTAAACGAGTTAATTGCACTTACCGAAAATGAAAATAAAACCGAACAAAATAGGAGTAACGATATTATATTTTTTTTAATTTTCATTTATTTTACAAAACTATATTATAATTTTAATATTATGGTAAAAATTTAACAATTTTAACTTAATTTATTCTAATTACTCAATAATCATAAACTCTGTTCTACGATTTTTCGCTCTGCCTTCTTCACTTGTGTTGGAGGCAACGGGTTTTGAGTCACCATATCCTTTAGCAACAATGCGTTTTCCATTTACACCTAATTCTTCAAGCATAAATTTAATGGAGTTAGAACGGTTGCTACTTAAAGCTTCGTTATCTTTTGGTTTACCAACATTATCGGTATGACCTTGAATTTCAATTTTAATGTCCGGATTTTCTTTTAAATAATTGCTAAAGGCTTCAATAACAATTCGGCTTTCTTTAGTTAACTCGGCACTGTTGGTGTTGTAATAAATATTATCTATAATAAAAGGTTTACCAACTTCTGCTTTAATTACTTCCAATTTAATCTCTTTTAGAAGTGCGTTAAAACTCATTTCTTTCAATTCTTTTGTGCTTACAATTTTTGAGTTAAAAGCTACGCTATCTTTTTTAACGGTAATTAAAATATCAGCTTTCTTTTTTATATTAATGGCCGCCATGTATTTACCACTTAAACTGTCAACATTGGCATAGGTTATTTCTTTAGTAACTGTATTTTTAATTTCAACAATGGCACCGGTAACAGCATTACCATTATTGTCTTTAATATCGCCCTCTACAAATGCTACCGCTTGCGGTCTAGCTTCGGCATACAAATCAAAATTAAATAAATCGTAGCGTCCAATACCTCTACCACTAACTTTGCCTTCGTTAAAACTAAAAAAATAACCCGTTTTTGTATCGCTGCTTACAAAAAAGCCTGTATCATCGGTACTACCATTAATAGGCGCGCCAATATTTTGAGGCTCGTCCCACTCGCCTTTTTCATTTTTGCGTACAAAAAATATATCGTAGCCGCCAAAGCCAAATTGCCCGGTACTACTAAAATATAGGGTTTCGCTATCGCTATGTATAAAAGGGGTTTTTTCATCTCCTTTTGTATTTATATTTTTTCCTAAATTTTGAGGCACGCTCCACAGGCCTGTTTTAGGATTTTTTTTGGTTACGTACAAATCAATGCCGCCAAAACCGCCTGGTCTGTCGCTTGCAAAATAAAGTGTTATTCCGTCGGAAGCGATAGTTGGTTGGCTATCCCAGTATTTTGTATCATTTACTGTAGCACTTAATTTTCGTATTTCGCCCCAACTATCGTCGGTAAAATCTGTTACATAAATATCGCAATTTGGTTGTAACCCGCCTTCCTGGCGCTGCATGGCAAAGTACAAGTGTTTGTTATCAATCGAAATGCTACACCCACCCTGATTATCTTCAGTTTCGTTAAAGGGCGATACCATTGCTTCACCACTCGTAAAAACGCCTGTTTTATCACGTTTGCTTATCATAAAAACTTCTTTTTCCTTGTCTGCCGTGTAAACTTTGTTTAAATCTTTAACAGGTAAGCGGCGCACATAAAAACAATTTTTATCGTCGGGCGAAATATAGGCTAAATACTCGTCTCGTTCAGTAGAAACACCTTTTACAACCTTAGGATCAAAAGGAACTCCTTTTTTTAAAGCATTTTCTTTTTTAGCCGATTTTACCATCATTTTACTTTGATAAATTTCGGCTTCATAATCTTTATCAAATTTTTTAATGTCGTCGTCTTTAAAGTCATTAAACTTTTTAAGATATTTTATGGCGCTATCGTTTTTTAATTCTTCATAATAAATATAACCGATATAATAGTATGGCGAACTGTGAATTTGCGGGCATCCGGCAATAGCTTTGTAATAATATGGTAGCAACGGCTTAAAAGATAAATTTTCGAGCTTGGCACGCACTATCATTTCTTGCGCCATGTATAAATTAGCTTCGGCAAAATCGGGTTCAATTTCTAAACATTTTACAAGCATTTCTATACGTTCGGGCTTTTTGTATTTTTTTTTGTCTAAAGCTTTTTCGTACAGTTTTAACGCTTTTTTATCAATGCCTTCGTTACATAATTTTGACGGAGTTTCATCATCCTGCGCCAATACAAAATTTGAAAATGAAGAAAGAAGAATAAAGAGTAAAATTTTTCGCATACAAATAATGTATAACAAATTTAATGCTAAAGATTTACATTTAGTTCTTAAAAAAATACAATTTGCAAGGTGTTTTTTCAACACAGAGAAAAAAAGAGAAACGTGGGGCACAGAGGCAAAACCAACAATTTACTGTCACTTTAAGCAGCACGAGAAGTGTTTAAATGCAGTTCTCAATACAATTTTTGTGTAGTAAGGTAAAAATTTATTAGAACTAACTATCGAAACAAAATAATTATTACAAGCTCTACACCCTCTCTGTTACAAAATTCTTTGAGTTTAATCAAAAAAGGCTATCAAATATAATTTGACAGCCTTTAAATAGGGATTTTAAAAATTTATTTCTTTTTAGAGTAACGGGTACGAAATTTATCAACACGACCGGCGGTATCTACTAATACTTGCTTACCTGTGTAAAATGGATGAGAAGTCATCGAAATATCCAGTTTTATTAAAGGGTATTCGTTGCCGTCTTCGTGTTTAATAACTTCTTTAGTATCAGCGCATGATCGGGTTAAAAAAGTATAACCATTACTCATGTCTTTAAATACGCACATTCTATAATTTTCAGGATGTATTTCTTTTTTCATTTGGACTAATTTCTTATTATTGGGGTGCAAATATACACTATTTATTTAAATTTACAAAAAAATTGATCTTAAATTTCTATTTATTTTGAGCTAAAAAAAATTTAGTACAATTTTTCGTAGTTTTATGTAAAATTAAATAATTTTGAATACCTATTTTAAATATATATTATTTTATAATTTAATTTTTAGCCTTGGTTTTTCGCAAGTTAAGGTTATAAAACCTGTTAAAACACATGCCAAAATTACTAATTTGGCTTTTGGTTTTGGGGCCGCAAAAAGTGTTTTATTTTTAAACCGAAATGTAAAGGAAAATAACGATGCAAGTGGGTTGCAAGCTTCGTTAATTTATGGCGGAAGCAATATTTTTAGATTTAGTTTGGAGTATACACATTATCGGATGATAGATATAGCGCCTACATGGTACGATATTAAGGCAAATACCATTGAGGCGAATATGCATTTAATTGCCAGATTTAAAAACACTGATGCGTTTTTTTACCCATTATTTGGTATTAGTTACAATTCGTTTAACGGTTATTTTACGGGAAAAAATGATTTTTTAAATATTTCAGAAAAGCATAAACCAAACCAAACAGTTGTTACTAAATGGCTGGGAGTAAATATAGGTACGGGTTATGAGCTGTATTTTAAAAAAATGAGTTTATTTTTAGATTATAAAATGCGTGTGGGGTATGCTGATGGCAAAAAACAATTAAATATTATGGATGTGTGTTTTAGTATCGGTTTACGATATAACATTAAAGTACCAAGTATTTACCAGTTATTTAGAGGTACAAGAAATAGATATTTGATAAATTAACGTGTCTGTTTTACCCCTTTAATCCATTTAAAAATTAATAAGGAGCCAAAAAATGTAGGTAACAGCCAAGCAATTAATGGAGGTAAAATTTTGTTGTTTACTACTAAAAAAGCAGTTAATGCTGCTATATATCCTCCCATCATTTTAGATAAATGACTTATTAACCAATAGTTTTTGTTTGTAATTTTTCGTTTGTAATACCTAATATCCTTAAAAGCAAGCCTTGCTCCAATAAAGCCAAATGTTATGTAAACTATGCCAAATGTGTTTTGCTGAATTAAAGTAATAATACCTAAACTTATAAATCCACAACCAAATAATATCATTCCTATTTGAAGTGTCCAATCAAATAATTTGGGTTTTAACGTTTCAGTAATTATTTTTAATTGTAAAATTCTGTTGCCTGCATGAACTAAATATAAGCTAAACACCCCTACAATAAATAAAAAAACATTAGGATGAATTATCGCCAGTACAAATGAAGATATAGCATTAACAGTCATGCACATTAAAAATATCCTACCAATTAATTTGTGGCGTTTAGTGCCTTTTTTTAAAATTGTGTTTAGTGTGCCGGTAATTAAACCCAAATTCCGCATTAGAAAATATTTAATAAATTTGGAT
>JAYVGH010000173.1:0-3608 GCA_043772435.1 Bacteroidota bacterium | reverse complement strand
AAAAGAAAAAACGGTGGCTTAATTAATTAATTAAATTTAAATAATACAAAAAAGCGCAACACTATTTGTTGCGCTTTTTTAATTTTATAAAAAAATTGTTTGAATAATTATGTCGGAATTAACACTAACTAAAAATGCTTAAAATATTCCAAATAGTTTGTTTACTATTGCTTATACCATCAATTAATTACAGTATAAGTTGGCATGATACCTGCTATATAAGCAATACCGTAATTACACCCGATATAAAAAGCAAGGGTATAATGGGCGTTAAAATTGAGTTTGATTCATTTTTGGCATACGAATCAAAACATAAAAATAACACACCAAACACTATTATTGTAGATGTTGTTATTTTAAATGATGCCGGGAAACCTTTACCTGCAATTGAACACTCATATGCTTTCTCTCATAAAGGCTCTGTAATGGCAACTAAATCTAATATTATCGTCACAGTTAAAAAAAAGGTATTGAACAGTTTTTTTATTCCATATTACTGCATTAATCTTCCAACAGGAAAAGCAAAGCTTAAATATAAAATTAGCATTTCAATTAAAGATACTTCTATAATGGAAAAAGAAAGGCACATTGTTGTAAAAGGCACTACTGACGGAGATTTTTTTATTACCAAACCTCCAACTAATAAAGTACGTATGTTATGCTCTGCTGTTAGGGTATCTGACAGCGACAAAAGCAAGAATTGGGATTTTGGTTTGTCAGGCCAACCAGACCCTGTTTTTAAAGTTGTAATGGATAATGGAATTCAATCAGATTATATTTATGAATCTCCAACAGTAGAAAACTCAATATCTGCAGCGTGGATAGATTCATCGCCTATTTTTATTATTTCGGAAGGGGACGAAATTACTTTGGGCATTTACGATAATGATACCTTAGCGGATGATAATATCGGAAGCAAATCGCATCCACTAAATGAATGGCTTGAGATTACAAAAACAGCTAAAGTATTAACGTTTGGGCAAGTAACATATTGTACTGTAAAGGTTGAAAAAATTAATTAAAGGAGCTATTTGATTAATTGGGCATTAATATGTTTCTATCCATTTAAATTTATAATTTTACACTATGAAATTTTATTTATTTTTCGTTTTATTTTTATGTTTTAGTTTAAGTATTTTATCTCAAAAATATTCTGTTCAACTGCAATTTTTTTATAAACAACCTTATTGCGGTGGAGCAAAGCCAAATGCTGAAATGATTGCAGAATCTGAAAAAGACAGAGCATTAGACAATCACACATTTTATGTGTACCGTAAAAATAAGTGTATTGACAGTATAAAAACAAATGAAAACGGATTGGCTACAGTTAATTATAAAGCCGGCACTTATTGTTTAGTGGAAGGTTGGAAACGTTTTAAGAAAACCCCAGATGGTTCGCCCATAAAAGATTATGATAAGGCTTGTTTAAAAAAAGAATGGTCGAAATCCAATTACAAACTAACACTAACTACCGACAAAAATTTTAAATTAGAATTAAACCAAACTGTAATAATGGGAATTTGTTTTTATAAATACCCTTGTTTAATAGTAAGGCATATGCCACAATAATTTAAAAAAATGAACCTTAAAAAGTTTATATTTTTTTTCGGATTAATTTGTTTAAAGCTACACTCTCAAACTATTACCCAAACCATAAAAGGTGTTGTGGTTGATAAACAAAGCCAAACACCTCTTCCGGGTGTAATTGTACAGATTTTAAATTCTAATCCGCTATTAGGAAACTCTACAAATGAAAAAGGTGAATTTAAAATTACAAATGTTCCGATAGGACGGTTGCAATTAAAAATTCAAGTAATCAGCTATAAAGAAAAATACATTACCGTTATTTTAAACGCAGGTAAAGAAAGTATAAATAACATTGAGTTAGAAGAGAGCGTTATACTAGGGCAAGAGGTGGTTGTAATTGCCGAACAGGATAAAACAAAAACTAATAATAAAATGAGTACGGTTAGTTCGCGAATATTTAGTGCCGAAGAAGCCGCACGTTATGCCGGTAGCCGAAACGACCCTGCCCGCATGGCAGCTAATTTTGCCGGGGTTAGCGGTGCAAACGATAGCCGAAACGATATTATTATTAGAGGTAACTCGCCAACCGGTATTTTATGGCGATTAAATGGATTAGATATTCCAAACCCAAATCACTTTGGAAATGCAGGTAGTACTGGCGGCCCTATTAGTATTTTAAATAATAATACATTAGATAATAGCGATTTTATGAGTGGCGCTTTTGCAGCTGATTATGGCAATGCCACAGCGGGTGTTTTTGATTTAAAAATGCGACAAGGTAATAACGAAAAATTTGAGTTCCTTGGCCAAGTTGGTTTTAATGGTTTTGAATTAGGCGCTGAAGGACCTTTATCAAAAAATAAAAACGCTTCGTTTTTAGTTAATTACCGCTACTCTACCCTATCTGTTTTTAAAGCTTTAAATATTGATTTTGGAACGGGCGCTGCCATTCCTCAATACCAAGATGCAACTTTTAAAACAGATTTCGCTACAAAAAAAGCAGGTAAATTTTCGTTTTGGGGTATTGGTGGCTTAAGTTATGTAGCCATTTTAGAAAGTGATAAAAAAGAAGGACAGGATTTATATGGGTACAGCTCTCGCAACACTTATTTTAGATCGAATGTGGGTGCAAGCGGCATTTCTCATACAATATTACTTAAAAATAATGCGTATGTAAAAACAAATATTGGAGTAACTGGTCAATACAATAATATAATTGCCGATAGAATTGATACTACTTTTAAAACACCCAAAAATTTAAAACCCGAATACCGCCAAAAAACGCAAAATATTCGATACACATTAAATAGTACTTATAATAAAAAGTTTAATGCACGTAATTTTATAAGCGGCGGAATTTACGCTGAAATCTATAATACATTATTTATAGACAGCGTGGACGATGTTTTTGGATACAATACATTTAGAACACTAAGAAAATATGAAGGTACAACCAGCTTATTAAGAGGTTTTGTGCAATGGCAACATAAGTTTACCGATAATTTATTGCTGAATACCGGAATTAGTAACCAGTATTTTATGCTTAATAATTCAAATGCTGTAGAACCTAGAATTGGTTTAAAATATGCCATTAATAAAAAACAAAGTATTAGTTTGGGTGGAGGAATGCACTCGCAACTTCAACCTATTTATATTTATTTTGCCAGCGATACAGTTTATGGTAAACGTGTGGAGACAAACAGAAATTTAGATTTTACGAGAGCAATACATGGCGTTATTGCTTACGATAATAGTTTTACTAATAACTTTAGATTAAAAACAGAAGTGTATTACCAATACATTTATAATGCGCCTGTAAAAAATTACTCGAATTATTTTTCCGCATTAAATTTAGGAGCTGATTTTAACAGTCCTAATGTTACCAATTTAGTAAGCACAGGCACCGGCTTTAATTACGGCTTAGAAATAACCTTAGAGAAATTTTACAGTAAAGGTTATTATTTTTTATGTACAAGCAGTTTATTTGAAAGTAAATACAAAGGCAGCGATGGCATTGAACGTAATACTGCCTTTAATGGTAATTATGTTTTTAATTTATTGGCGGGTAAGGAATTTAAAAT
>JAYVGH010000172.1:0-17172 GCA_043772435.1 Bacteroidota bacterium | reverse complement strand
TATATCAAATTCCATAGACGTTTTTTTCTAATGCTACGCATTAGAGATTTTAAATCCAAATTTATTAAATATTTTCTAATGCGGAATTTGGGTTTAAGCGCATTTTGGCTCAAACTAAAATTGAATATAAATAATAAAAATATTAAATTAAAAATTCGCATTAATTGAAGATAAATAACCTTTTTCAATTCTTCTAATTTTTCCCAAATCTTTAAATTTTTTCGCACCTTTGCATTTCATTAAAAAATTATGCAACGCAGTCGAATTAAACAACTATTATCTACCACACCTACTAACCAAACTGTTTTAGTTAAAGGTTGGGTACGTACTTTTCGCAACAATTCATTTATAGCCATTAATGATGGCTCAACTATTAATAACATACAAGCAGTAATAAATTTTGAAGCTACAAATACTGAAACTTTAAAACGCATAACTCCCGGTGCTTGCGTTGGTGTTACAGGTACTTTGGTTGCTTCGCAAGGTAAAGGGCAAAGTGTTGAAATTGTTGTTTCTGAAATTGAAATTTTTGGCGATGCCGAATCGGATGTAACAAAATCCAATTCATATCCCTTGCAGCCCAAAGCACACTCGTTAGAATATTTGCGTGAAATTGCACATTTGCGTTTTCGTACCAATACCTTTGGCGCTATTTTTAGAGTGCGACATACCTTAGCCTACGCCATACATAAATTTTTTAACGATAAGGGTTTCGTGTACATGCATACGCCAATTATTACCAGCAGCGATGCCGAAGGTGCCGGCGAAATGTTTCGCGTATCTACTTTAGATGCAAAAACACCACCGTTAACCGAAACAGGCGAAGTGGATTATAAACAAGATTTTTTTGGCAAAGCCACCAACCTAACTGTTTCCGGACAACTGGAAGGCGAGTTAGCGGCAATGGCTTTTAGTGATGTGTACACATTTGGCCCAACGTTTCGTGCCGAAAATAGCAATACAACACGTCATTTAGCTGAGTTTTGGATGATAGAACCTGAAATGGCTTTTTACGATTTAAACGACAACATGGCCTTAGCGGAAGAAATGTTGAAGTATGTAATTACGTATGCTTTAGAAAATAATAAAGAAGATATTGAGTTTTTATCGCAGCGTTTGTTTGACGAAGAAAAACAAAAACCGCAAACAGAACGCAGCGAATTAACGTTATTAGAAAAATTAAATTTTTGTTTAACGAACGAATTTGCAAAAATAACTTACACTGATGCTATTGATATTTTACGTGAATCAAATCACAATAAAAAGAAAAAATTTCAATATATAATTGAAGGTTGGGGCACCGATTTACAAAGCGAACACGAACGTTACTTGGTAGAAAAACATTTTAAAAAACCTGTTATTTTAACCAACTATCCAAAAGAAATAAAATCGTTTTACATGCGCCAAAACGACGATGGAAAAACAGTTGCAGCAATGGATATTTTATTTCCGGGTATTGGCGAAATTATTGGAGGATCACAACGTGAAGAACGTTTAGAAAAATTAGAAACCCGAATGAACGAAATGAATATTCCAACACACGAAATGAGTTGGTATTTAGATACACGCCGTTTTGGCGCTTGTCCGCATGCCGGCTTTGGTTTGGGCTTTGAACGTTTGGTTTTATTTGTAACAGGTATGACAAACATCCGCGATGTAATTGCTTTTCCAAGAACGCCGAATAATTGTGAATTTTAGTTTTCTAACCACTAAGGCACTATGAAACAGAGGTGGCTGAACTGATGATAAAAATAAATATATTTGAGTGAGGCTATTTCTATGTAAACTCCAAAATTCTGATAATCTGTGTTGGAAAACTAAATAGACCCCTTATTTTGCTTTCTGGTTTTTTTAATTTTTACCAATCCGGGGCAACTGTCGCAACGATTTTTACCTCTAAATAAAAAACAACTTTCTAAACTACTTGTTATAAGCAAGATTATAGAGAATAATAAAAGGTATCGTTTCAATCTAATCACTATGCAAAGGTACGCATAATTTTAGTAATTTTGTAGTCTATTATGAACCCTCTCTTTCACGTTGGCCGTTATTTTATGTTGATGGCGCGAGTATTTGGTAAACCCCAAAAAGCAAGCGTGTATTGGCGTCAAATTATACACGAAATAAATAGCATTGGCATTTCTTCGCTACCAATTGTTGCTATTATTTCTATTTTTATGGGTGGTATTATTACCATACAAGCTGCGTTCGGCTTTAGTAGCCCATGGGTACCTTTGTATGCAGTTGGTTTAACAGCGCGCGAAAGCATTTTGTTAGAATTTAGCCCTACCATTGTATGTTTAATTTTGGCGGGAAAAGTAGGTTCAAACATTGCTTCCGAAATTGGCGCTATGCGTATTACCGAACAAATTGATGCACTTGAAATTATGGGAATAAATTCGGCAAGCTATTTAATTTTTCCAAAAATAGCTGCGGCAATATTAATTTTTCCACCATTAATTGCTTTAAGTATGTTTTTAGGCGTTGGCGGCGGTTATGTTATGGGTGTTGCTGCCGGGGCTTGTACCGCCTACGAATATATTTTTGGTATTCAGGCATTTTTCGAACCTTGGAAGTTGTATTACTCTTTTACAAAAGTATTGGTGTTTGCATTTATTATTACATCAGTCTCTTCCTATTTTGGTTATTTTACAACAGGTGGCGCTTTAGAAGTTGG
Source organism: Bacteroidota bacterium (assembly GCA_043772435.1). Taxonomy (GTDB): domain Bacteria; phylum Bacteroidota; class Bacteroidia; order B-17B0; family Aurantibacillaceae; genus Aurantibacillus. The sequence goes on along the minus strand of JAYVGH010000172.1, from coordinate 14,495 downwards.
TAAAAGTAGTACTAGCGCTGTAGTTTATAGTAGTATTTTAATTTTATTGTTTGGTTTAATTCTTACAAACTTATTTTTAACACATTGATAGAAATTAAAAATATAAACAAAACTTTTGGCGATAGGCACGTAGTAAAAGATGTATCGTTTTCGTTTAAACAAGGTGTAACTAATTTAATTATTGGCGAAAGCGGTAGCGGAAAAACTACCGTAATGAAACTAATGGTAGGGTTGCACAAACCCGATAGTGGAGAAGTAATTTTTGACGGAAAAAATTTTTATGACTCTGACATAAAAGGACAACAGGAAATTCGCCAAAAAATTGGAATGCTTTTTCAGGGTGGGGCACTTTTTGATTCACAAACCTTAGAAGAAAATGTGCAATTTCCGTTAGATATGTTTACCGATTTAACAAAAGCCGAAAAAAAAGACAGGGTAAACTTTTGTTTAGAACGTGTGCAATTGGTTGGTCGAAATAATTTATATCCCGCCGAGTTAAGCGGCGGTATGAAAAAACGTGCAGCTTTAGCAAGAGCCATAGCAAATAACCCAAGTTATTTATTTTGCGATGAACCTAATTCGGGTCTCGATCCAAAAACAAGTATTGTAATTGATGAGTTAATAAATAGCATTACTGAGGAGTTTAATATTACTACCATAATTATTACGCACGATATGAATAGTGTTATTGAAATTGGGCAAAATATTATGTTTGTGTATAATGGCGAAAATTGGTGGACAGGAGATAAATCAGAAATTTTAAACACTTCTAACAAAGAATTGTTTGACTTTGTATTTGCCAGTGAGTTTATGAAAACTTTTTTTGCAAAGAAATAAATTTATATGACGTAAGGCTGAGCCTAGTCGAAGCCCTGATTAAAATTAAAAATATTTAACATGACAACAGATTCTCTTTTATCCCGTGCCCTTCAATTCGATTTTTTAACCATTGAAGAAGGCGTTTTTTTAAACGATAACGCAACCACCGCCGAATTAATGTTTGTTGCAAACGAACTTAAAAAAATTCAGAAAAAAAATTCAAATAAAGTAACCTGGATTATTGATAGAAATTTAAATACAACAAATGTTTGTATAGCTAATTGTAAATTTTGTAATTTCTTTCGCATCCCCGGTCACGCCGAAAGTTATATTACAGATATTGAAACCTACAAACGCAAAATTGACGAAACAATAAAATACGGTGGCGAACAATTGTTGCTGCAGGGGGGTCATCACCCCGATTTAGGCTTATCATTTTATGTAAATTTATTTAAACAATTAAAAGCACTTTATCCTGATGTAAAATTACATGCACTTGGTCCGCCGGAAATAGCACACATTACCAAATTAGAAAACAGTACACATACCGAAGTTTTAAAAGCATTGGTAGATGCTGGCTTGGATAGTTTACCGGGTGCGGGCGCCGAAATTTTAAACGACAGAGTGCGTCGCTTAATTAGCAAAGGAAAATGTACAGGTCGTGAATGGTTGGAGGTAATGAAGGCCGCTCACCAATTAAATATTACAACAAGTGCTACAATGATGTTTGGACATGTAGAAACCATTTACGAACGTTTTGAGCATTTGGTTTGGCTTCGCGAAGCACAGGCACAAAAACCCGAAAACTCAAAAGGTTTTTTAGCATTTATCCCTTGGCCGTTTCAAGATGATGGTACTTTGTTAAACCGATTAAAAGGTGTTTCAAATAATGTAACCAGTGATGAATACATTCGCATGATTGCATTAAGCAGAATTATGTTGCCTAATATTATAAACATACAAGCCAGTTGGTTAACCGTTGGTAAAGCAACCGCGCAAATTTGTTTACATTCAGGTGCTAACGATTTTGGTAGTATTATGATTGAAGAAAATGTAGTAAGTGCTGCTGGCGCCCCACATCGTTTTACATATAAAGAAATTCAAGCGTCTATTAAAGAAGCAGGCTTTGAACCTCAGTTGCGTAACCAACAATACGAAGAACGGGCTATTCCTAAAAACATTGTGGAGCAGGTTATTGAGTATTAAATTTTCAAACCCTTGACAGAGTTATTAACTGTGTTAGATGTAACTCTGTGAGGGATATAAAATTATTTATTAAATTTACATATGTATTCAATAACAGCAAACGGCTCAAACACCTATAAAACAGATTTAAAACTTACCAACTCTGCGTTTGAAGGAACGTTGAACGGAAAATTAATTTCAGGAGATTTTTTAAAAATTAACGAGCACCAGTTTCATATTTTGTATAATAGCAAATCGTATAATGTAGATGTGGTTAAATTAAACCCCGAAGAAAAAACCATGACAGTAAAAATAAATTCGGTAAAATTTAATTTAATTTTAAAAGATAAATACGATGAGTTGCTTCACAATTTGGGGTTAGATAGTTTAGCGTTAAAAAAAGTGTCGGATATAAAAGCACCTATGCCAGGCATGGTTTTAAATATACTGGTAAACGAAGGTGATACCGTAAAAAAAGGAGATACGCTTATTATTTTAGAAGCCATGAAAATGGAAAACAGTTTAAAAAGTCCAACAGATGGTATTATTAAAAAAGTTATTGCCAATATAGGCACGGCGGTAGAAAAAAACCAAATACTAATACAATTTTAAAATGAGCAACAGACGAGATTTTTTAAAAAAAAGTGGATTGTTGGGCTTAGCAGGTCTAACATCAAAATTAGTAAGCAACAATCAATTAAATGCTCTTGAATCTCTTAGTAAACAAAGTTTAACCAACAACGCATTTACCTTGCCAAAATTGCCTTACGCCTTTGATGCCTTAGAACCATTTATAGACAAACAAACCATGGAGATACATTACACCAAACATCACCAAGGGTATGTAGATAAATTAAATGGCATACAATCAACTAACATTGATTATATGAGTGATGATGCAACTAAATGCACACATGTAGATAAATTTACCATGGCGGCAGTGCGCAATAATTTAGGAGGGCATTACAACCATAGTTTATTTTGGACCTTATTAAAGCCCAATCCAAAAGGTGAAGCTAATAAACCAACAGGTAAATTAAGTGAAGCTATCACAAAACAGTTTAAAAGTTTTGACGAATTTAAAACCGTATTTACCGACGCTTCTATAAAATTATTTGGTAGCGGTTGGTGTTGGTTAATTTTAAACGATAAAAAAGAACTAAAAATAATTACCACTCCCAATCAAGATAATCCTTTAATGCAATTGGATGGCGAACGCGGCAAATTAATTTTAGCCGTAGATGTTTGGGAACATGCGTATTACCTAAAACACCAAAACAAACGCAAAGATTACATTGAAGCATTGTGGAACATTATTAACTGGGAAAAATGTGAGGAGTTATTTGCGAAGTAATTCAACTTATTTTAATTAATGCCCACAATTAACCTTTCAACGTCTATAAAATCAACTATCGATATTTGTTTCGATTTGGCAACGAGTATTGATTTACATAAAATTTCAACATCGCATACAAACGAGCAAGCCATTGCGGGCACAACAAAAGGATTAATTAAATTAAACAACTTTGTTACTTGGCAAGCTACTCATTTTGGTATACGGCAAACATTAACTTCTAAAATTACCGCCTATAATAGACCATTTCACTTTACAGATGAACAACTAAAGGGTGCTTTTAAATTAATTAAACACGACCATTTTTTTGAACAGAACGGTGATGAAATAATTATGAAAGACGTATTTAAATTTGAATCTCCTTTAGGCTTATTAGGAAAATTATTTAATGCACTAATATTAACTAAGTATTTAACCAAATTTTTAACTGATAGAAATAATCAAATTAAAGAATTTGCCGAAACTGATAATTGGAAATATATTTTAAATGGAGAAGGTTATTAAAATTGTAGTTACATATCATTATAAGGAAGTAGTTTTCGACCGTCAATATCCAATTTTGTAAGTACTGATGAAACATTACTCATTATATCTTTTTGCAAAATTTGCAATAATTTTTTCTTTACGAAATGCTGATTAACAACTAAACCAACTGTTCTATAAGGCACAGGAAAAGAAAATTGACTCAGATGCATTTTGTCTTGTTTAGAAAAATCACGTACCGCTAAATAGGGTAATAATGTAGTAGCACTACTAGCCTTTACAAAACGTAATAAACTATCAATTGAGCCTGCCTCATATTCAAAATTTAGTTTGCTATCAATTTGTTTTTTATTAAAGTTACAAAGTTGTAAAACTTGTGTTCGCAGGCAATGTCCCTCTTCCATCAAATACAAATTTTTCATTTTCATTTTTTTTATAGAAACACTCTTACTGGAAACCTTGTTAGCATCAAAAAAAACAAAAGGCTCATCATATAATTTTATTTCCATCAATTCTTTGTCATCAATTGGTATAGAAAGAATACCAATGTCTAATTCGCGTGACTTTAGTTTCTTAATAATTTCACTAGTAGTTTCTTCTCTAACTTTAATGTTTAAATTCGGAAATTGAGAGGCAAAATTTTGTAAAAATAATGGTAGCAAAAACGGTGCAATTGTTGGTATTACGGACAAAGAAAGGTTACCTTTAACCTCACCCTTCACCTCTTTAACTAATTCCTTTAATTGATCGATATTATTATTAATTAATTTTAACTGTTTAATTATTAATAATCCTTCGTCAGTTACTTGTACAGGCTTTTTCTTTCTATCAAAAATTTGAACACCTATTTCGTCTTCAAACTTTGAAATCATTGTACTTAATGTGGATTGCGTAATAAAACATTTCTCCGAAGCCAACTCAAAATGTTTGTATTCAGCTACCGCAAGTATATATTGAAATTGTTGTATATTCATCTACTATGTCAATATTAATATCTAAAATATCGTTTTTATCAAATAAATATAAGTATTAGTTTTGTTCAAAATAAATATCATAATCAAAGTAAAATACAATGAAGAAGATAATTATTACATCTAGTTTAATTTCATCAATTAATTCAAACGCACAAACAGCCATGGAAAATAAAGTAAAATGCCCTTTTGGGTACGATAGTAAAGAGTCAATTAAATCAGAACAAACATCTGTTAAATCTGCCAACTTAGGTACTACAAATAAAGATTGGTGGCCTAATCAATTAAATTTAAATATCCTCCGTCAAAACTCTAATTTGTCAAACCCAATGGATAATAATTTTGATTATGCAAAAGCCTTTAAAAGCTTGGATTATGACGCTTTAAAAAAAGATTTAAAAATTTTAATGACAAGTTCACAAGATTGGTGGCCTGCAGATTTTGGGCACTATGGGCCATTTTTTATACGCATGGCATGGCATAGTGCCGGCACCTATCGCACAGGTGATGGGCGCGGAGGATCACGCTCTGGCCAAGAGAGATTTGCTCCTTTAAACAGTTGGCCTGATAATGGTAATTTAGATAAAGCAAGAAGATTATTGTGGCCCATCAAGCAAAAATATGGTAGTAAAATATCGTGGGCAGATTTAATGATATTAACAGGCAATGTTGCTTTAGAAGATATGGGCTTTAAAACATTTGGTTTTGCTGGCGGAAGAGAAGATGCGTGGGAACCGGAAAATAACGTGTATTGGGGTTCAGAAAAAAAATGGTTAGACGAGAAACGTTATAATGCAGACGGTAGTTTAGAGTATCCTTTAGCGGCAGTACAAATGGGATTAATTTATGTTAATCCTGAAGGACCTAATGGCAATGCGGATCCTTTAGAAGCTGCTAAAGCTATACGTGAAACGTTTGGCAGGATGGGAATGAATGACGAAGAAACCGTTGCTTTAATTGCAGGTGGGCATACTTTTGGTAAAGCCCATGGTGCCGGTGATGCATCATTTTTAGGTGCTGCACCTGAAGCTGCTTCTATTGAGGAACAGGGTTTTGGTTGGACGAGTAAATATAAAACAGGTAAAGGAACTGATGCAATAACTTCTGGACTAGAAGTTACATGGACATCTCAACCAACTAAATGGACCCATGACTATTTTAATTTTTTATTTGGATATGAATGGGTACTAACCAAAAGCCCGGCAGGTGCTAAACAATGGGTTGCAAATAGTAATAAAGAAATTATACCCGATGCGTTTGACAGTACTAAAAAACATTTGCCAACCATGTTAACTACAGATTTATCGTTACGTTTTGACTCGGTTTATGAAAAAATTTCAAAAAACTTTTTAAATAATCCGGCGGCTTTTGCAGATGCCTTTGCTCGTGCATGGTTTAAATTAACCCACCGCGATATGGGTCCACGTGCCTTATACTTAGGTAAAGAAGTTCCTAAAGAAGATTTAATTTGGCAAGACCCTATTCCGGTTTTAGATCATCCGGTTGTTAATTCAAAAGAAATTTCTAGTTTAAAATCAGTCATTTTAAACGCTGGCTTATCCGTAAGTGAAATGGTATCAACTGCTTGGGCATCTGCTTCAACTTTTCGAAACTCTGATAGAAAGGGTGGTGCTAATGGAGCAAGAATTAGATTAACACCACAAAAAAACTGGGAAGTAAATAACCCTAAACAACTAGATAAAGTATTAAAAGTTTTAGAAAAAATACAATTAGATTTTAATACAAAATCCAAAACAACTAAAGTATCTATGGCTGATTTAATTGTGTTGTGCGGTTCGGCAGCAATCGAAAAATCTGCTAAAAATGCCGGGCACACAATTGAAGTTCCATTTACACCCGGAAGAATGGATGCCAAACAAGAACAAACAGACGAGCAGTCTATGGCTTTTTTAGAACCAATTGCAGATGGCTTTAGAAACTATCTAAAAGCAAAATACACTATTTCAACAGAAGAATTATTAGTGGATAAAGCGCAATTATTAAAATTATCGGCTCCTGAACTAACTGTATTAATGGGTGGTATTAAAGTATTGAATGCAAATTATAACAACAGTAATGCCGGAGTTTTTACTGCCAAGAAAGATGAATTAACTAATGATTATTTTATAAACCTTTTAGATATGAACACCACTTGGTTATCTAAAGGTGATTCGAAGGAAGAGTTTGAAGGAAAGGATAGAAAAACAGGTGTTGTTAAATGGACGGCAACCAGATCGGATCTTATCTTTGGTTCAAACTCTGAATTACGAGCCTTAGCTGAGGTATATGCAAGCAACGATGCCAAAGAAAAATTCGTGAAAGACTTTGTAACTACATGGGCAAAGGTAATGAATAATGATCGCTTTGACTTGAAATAGAATAATTAGCCTTAAGAAAAAACTGCAAAACTTCATCTTTCCTAACGGTTTGGTATATGACAAGGAAATAGGGGCATTTCGAACCCCGGATTTGAATTACATTATTGCTGAAATCGCCCGACAAATGCGCGATTTGGCTATAATAAAAAAGGGACTTAGCTTTTTTTATAAGCCAAAGTCCCTTTGTGCGGAGAAAGAGGGATTCGAACCCTCGGTACGGTTACCCGTACGCATGTTTAGCAAACATGTCCTTTCGGCCTCTCAGGCATCTCTCCGTTTTTTATTAAAAATAGTAAAAAACTACTTAAAATTTAAGACTGTAAACTTAATACATTTTTTTTAATTATAAAGTTTTAATTGTTTGTGTAAATTTTGGTCTAAACACTTAAAAAACTATATTTGTATATAAACAATAGTAAATGAGAAGTTTTTATATTATTGCAATAGTTACGCTATTCAACATACTGCAAGCTCAAACATACCCGAGTTTAAATATTAATTTAACGGCTACCATTAATCCTAATCCAAATGACTCAAGTTCGCTTAACAGTAAGTATTCAGGCTGTTGGGGGTGGCACCAATCCGCTAAAAATAAAGAATATGCTATTTCAGGTACAAGCAATGGCACTTATTTTATTGATGTTACTTCACCATCAACCCCATCAGTAAGTGCATTTGTACAAGGTAAATTAAAATGCCTTTGGCGCGAGATGAAAACGTACCAAAATTATTGCTACATAATTAGCGATGATCCAAGTCCAAATAATTTTCAAATCGTGGATATGCAGTATTTACCCGATAGTGTACACATTATACATAATGGAAAACAATACTTTGAGCGTGCGCATGCCATGTGGATTGATGGTAATAGGCTATATTGTTCGGGTGTTACATACAGCACCGGGGCTACTTCACCTATGAATATATACAGCCTTGCCACCCCTTCTGTTCCGGTTTTAATGCGCCAATTGTCTCAAGATATTTCTACATCAGTAATTAACTATGTACACGATATGTATGCCCGTAATGATACTGTTTTTGCTTCATGTGGTAATCAAGGTCTATATGTATTAAAATTTAATCCGGGCGCAAACACATTCACTCAATTGGGATCGTATGTCGGATATCCTTCTGCCGGGTATAACCATAGTAGTTTTTTAACTCAAAACGCCAAATATTTAGTTTTTTGTGATGAAACAGTTGGTTCACCAATAAAATTAGTTGACGTACAAAATTTTTCTAATATTTCCCCTGTCGCAAATTTTAAACCTTATGGTTTTGCCAATTCTATTTCGCATAACCCTTATTTAATAGGAAATAATATTGCCATTATTTCGGCTTACGAAGAGGGCTTACTGATTTATAACATATCTAACCCCAGTGCACCCTGCCTGGTAGGTTATTTCGATACTTACCCGCAAAGTGCAAATACAGGTTCATATCGCGGTAATTGGGGAGCGTATCCCTACTTACCCAGCGGCCTAATTATTTTAAACGATATGCAAAATGGTGTATTTATTTTAAATCCTGCCGCCGCTTATACTAACACGGTTTGCTCTACAATAGGTTTAAAATCGTTTGATCAAATTAATAATTTCAACTTGATTCTTTATCCTAATCCGGCCTCTAATAAAATTGCTGTAATTTACAATAGCACAAATGCAGTAATACTACAAATTAAAACTATAATGGGTCAATTAGTTTTTGAAAAAAATTACACCACTGGAATTAACGATTATATAACAACAGAAAATTTAGCAAACGGCACATACATTATTTCGGTTACTGAAAACGGAATTATAAAAAACAAAAAATTAATTGTTTCAAATTAAAAATTGCTCATTATAATGAAAAAATTACTTGCATTAATTTTAGTTTTAAGTGTTGTAACGTTTAAAGCACAAACTTACTCGGCATCTAACTTTACGCTAATTAGCGTAATTAGTCCGGAAACGTACACCAATAGCTACGGGGATAAATACAGCAGTTGCTGGGGCTGGTACCAATCTAATAAAAATAAAGAGTATGCCATTGCGGGTTCGGCAAGCGGTACATATTGGGTTGATGTTACAAACCCTATAACGCCTACTGTTAGTGCTTTTAGAGCGGGAAAAATTACAACTACCGTTTGGCGCGAAATTAAAACCTATCAAAATTATTGTTATGTTGTTAGCGATGATGGTGGACCTAATAGCTTTCAAATTTTTGATATGCAATACTTACCCGATAGCGTGCATAAAGTGTACGATAGCCAAAACTTATTTAAAAAAGGACATACCTTAGCCGTTGATGGTAATAAACTGTATGTTGCAGGCGTAACATACAGCACAGGTTCGTCTTCAAGCATGGATTTATACAGTTTAGCAACGCCCTCTGCCCCTGTGTTGTTGCGCAAATTAAATCAAGATGCTGGTTTTATTGGATATGTACATGATATGGAAGTTAAAAATGATACTATTTTTGCCTCCTGTGGCAACCAAGGTTTGTATGTATTTAAATATAATACTGGTTCAAACACATTTTCACAACTAGGCTCAATGACTTCTTATACGGCTTCGGGTTTTAACCACAGCAGTGCGTGGACACCCGATAGAAAAACACTGGTAATGACGGATGAGGTGCCTACCTCATTACCCATAAAAATGGTAAATGTTCAAACGCTTTCAAACATAAATGTAATAGCAACAACTAATCAATTTTCAAATACCACCCCACACAACCCATTTATAGTAAGTAACCGTTATTGCTTTATGGCAAGCTATCAAGATGGTTTACAATTGTACGATATTTCAAATCCTTCCGCCCCTTTTTTAGCAGGATATTTTGATACTTATTTTCAAGGCGGCGGAAATAATAATATTTGGTCTGGCGACAATTACGACGGGTTGTGGAGCGCCTATCCTTACCTTCCCAGTAAAAATATTTTTGCCTGCGACCAACGCAATGGTTTGTTTATGTTAAAAACTCATTTATATCAAAATGTAACAGCTAATTACACGCAATTAAGTAGTACAATATGCGCGGGAAGCAATGTTACATTTACAAATACGAGCGTAGGTGCAACAAATTACAATTGGACTTTTTTAGGCGGAACTCCCAATACATCTACACTTACAAACCCAACTATTACTTATAATTTGCCGGGTACATTTTTTGTTAATTTAAACGCATCAAATAGCACTACCAATTCGGTTGCTAATTCTAACATTTATGTTACGCAAATTTCAGCCACCACCAATTTTACAAATGCATCGTGCAGCACCTGTACCGATGGCGTAGCCTCAGTTGCTTCAACTGCGGGCACAGCACCTTACACCTACACTTGGTTGCCAAGTGGTGGCAATGCAGCAATAGCAATTAATTTAGCTCCTGCTTGTTACACTGTAAATATTAAAGATGCTACAAATTGTACAAGTTCTAACACACTATGCGTTGGCTTTAGTACAGGTTTACAAAACCCAGCCTTAATTAGTAGTAGTAATTTATTATTGTATCCTAATCCTACAAAAAATAGCGTAACCATCGAGTATCAAAATGTAATATTTAATTATACAATATTTAATAATTTAGGACAAGCTGTTACAGAACGTAACAATATTCAATCTAAAACAGTACTTAATGTTAGCGATTTTAATAAAGGCATTTATTTTATAGAAGTTGATGTTGCTAAAACTAAGATTCGTAAAAAAATAATTATAAACTAAAAATAAATAATTGTATCATGAAAAAAATTTACGCCCTTTGCTTTACAGTATTACTAAGTATTAATTTTATTAAAGCACAATTTGCCGCTTCTAACTTTACCATGGTTAGTAACATTAATCCTGAGCCAACTGCAAATTCGTCGGGTAATAGATACTCTGCTTGTTGGGGTTGGACAAACCCCCTTGATAGCAAAGAATATGCTATTGCCTGTTCACAAACCGGTACGTATTGGATAGATGTTACCAACCCTGCAACACCTACAGTTTGCGCATTTAAAGCTGGCGCTTCTACAAATGGTACATGGCGAGAAACAAAAACTTACCAAAATTATTGTTATGTTGTAAGTGACGATGGCAGTGCAACAGGTTTGCAAATTTTTGATATGAGCACGTTACCTGCAACCGTAACATTGGTTAGCCATAATCAAAATTTATTTAAACGTGGGCATGCGTGCTGGGTAGATGGCAATAAATTATATGTTTCGGGTGTAACTTATAGTGTAGGTGGCACAAGTAGTATGGATGTGTACAGTTTGGCAACACCAACAGCACCGGTTTTATTACGCCGCCTAAATCAAGATTATAATTTTATTACCTACGTGCATGATGAGTATGTACGAAACGATACTGTTTTTGCCTCATGCGGTTACCAAGGCTTGTATGTGTTTAAATTTAATAACGGTTCAAACACATTTACTCAATTAGGTTCACTAACGGGTTATACCACTTCGGCATACAATCATGCAACCTCATGGACACCTGATGGAAAAACGCTGGTAATGTTGGATGAAGTGCCGGCAAGTTTACCGATTAAAGTAGTAAATACCGCTACACTTTCAAACCTTCAAGTTTTGGCGTCAACAAATCAATTTACAGCTACAACTCCCCATAATCCATGGGTTGTTAGTAATCAATATTGTTTTGTAAGCAGTTATAAAGAAGGCACGCAACTTTACGATATTTCAAACCCTAGCGCACCATTTTTAGCTGGTTATTTTGATACCTATTTTCAGGGCGGTGGTAATACGGGTAGTTGGGCAGGAGGCGCTTATAACGGACAATGGGGTTTGTATGCTTATTTTCCCAGTAAAAATATTTTCGCGTTAGATATGGCAAATGGTGTATTTATGTTAAGTACGCACTTATTTGCCAATCCCGAAATTAATTTACAAGCCAATTCAATTACTATTAGTGATGGCTCCACACTAACAAGTATTGTAAATAATACCGATTACGGTACAGTAACCGTTGGCAATAATTTAACTAACACCTTTGTGATACAAAATACCGGAATAGGTACATTATCTATTAGTAGTATTAATTTTACAGGTGCTAATGCAAGCGAGTTTTCAATAATCGGCGGTCCTTCAATTCCGTTTAATGTTGCTCCTTCAAGTTCTCAAATTATAAACATACAGTATGCGCCAACAGCAGCAGGCTCAGGTTCAGCATTAGTTACTTTAATCAATAACGACTTAAATGAAGCCATTTACGACTTTGTTGTTTCAGGTACCGGAAGTGTAATTGTAAATGGTATAAACACTGTTGTAAATCAAAGTTTTAATCTTTCTATATTTCCAAATCCGGCACAAAACGAACTAGAGTTTAATATGCCGTATTACAGTACAGATTTAGTAGTTAAAATTTACGATACACACGGAAAATTAATTATCGAAAAAACTAATACCGATATTATAAAACTTTCTAATACAAGTAGTAGAATAAATATTAGCGAATTAACTAATGGTTTGTATTATTTTAACATAGTTTCAAATACTAAAAGCGTCGCTTCTAAAAAATTAATTATCAGTAAATAATTTATGTTTTCTCAAAATTCTATTGTTGGCATTGTTGGTAGCGGCGCTATGGGCAGCGGTATTGCACAAGTTGCGGCTACAGCAAATCACATAGTATACGTGTTTGATGCCAATAACGAAGCTTTACAAAAAGCGCAAACTAATTTAAAAATAACCCTTGCTAAATTAGTAGAAAAACAAAAAATAACTGTTGAACAACAAACGTCTATTTTTGAAAATATAAAATTTGTTTCAGAAATAAACGAACTATCCTCTTGTAATTTAATTATCGAAGCAATTATCGAAAATCTTGCTATTAAAAAAACAGTATTTTCAAACTTAGAAAAAATTGTTAGTACCGATTGTGTTTTGGCGAGTAATACTTCTTCCCTTTCTATTACGTCTATTTCAGCAGCTTGTGCAAAGCCCGAAAACGTTATAGGCATCCATTTTTTTAATCCGGCTACCCTTATGCCTCTGGTAGAAATTATACCGGGTATTGCTACTTCGCCACAGGTTACGCAAAGTTGCAAGGCGTTAGTAGATAGCTGGAACAAAGTAACCGTAATAGTAAAAGATACTCCCGGGTTTATTGTAAACCGTGTGGCGCGTCCGTTTTACAGCGAAGCCCTGCGCATTTACGAAGAAGGCATTGCCGATATACCTACTATTGATTGGGCCATGAAAGAAATTGGCGGTTTTAAAATGGGTCCATTTGAGTTAATGGATTTAATAGGACACGATGTAAATTACGTAGTTACCGAAACGGTATGGACACAATTTTATTACGACCCAAAATTTAAACCCGCACTTAGCCAAAAACGTTTGATGGAAGCAGGCTTTTTAGGTAAAAAAACGGGAAGAGGTTTTTATAATTATTCCGAAACCACAAGTTTACCTGAACCCACTAAAGACATAGAGTTAGGCACTTTAATTTTTAAACGCATTTTGGTGATGCTAATAAATGAAGCTGCTGATACACTGTATTTAAAAATTGCTTCAGCCTCAGATATTGATTTAGCAATGACAAAAGGCGTGAATTACCCCAAAGGTTTATTAAAATGGGCTGATGATTTTGGCATACCTAACGTATTAAAAGAATTAACGGCCTTAAAAGATTTTTACGAAGAAGACCGTTACCGAATTAGCCCGCTTTTAAAACAAAAATTTATTTTAGCGCAAAAGTTTTATTAATACTAAATTTTATGTTTGAACAAACTTTTAAAAATAGTGATGAAATATTGCACAAAGATGCCGGCTGCGGCAGCGAACTGGATTATGTAAAACAAACCTCCTGAATCTTATTTTTAAAATACCTCCACGATTTAGAAAAAGATAAAAAAGCGTCTGCTGAACTTAAGGGTAAAGAATACGCTCCCATGTTAAATAAACAATTTCGCTGGAATGTTTGGGCGGCACCAAAACTAAAGGATGGAAAAATAGATCACAATTCGCAAACAGCCAATGATCTGGCAGACTTTGTAAACATTAAATGGTTTCCTTATCTTAAAAAATTTAAAGCCGATGCAGAAAGTGCTGATACCGTTGAATACAAAATTGGCGATTTTTTTAGCGAATTAAAAAACTACATACACAGCGGCTATGACTTACGCGAAGTAATTAACCGTATTGATGAATTACGTTTTACGACCAGCGCCGAAAAGCATGAGATGAGCCATTTGTATGAATTTAAGAGTTTATTGAGTTTGTTTTAACCCAAATTCCGCATTAGAAAATATTTAATAAATTTGGATTTAAAATCTCTAATGCGTAGCATTAGAAAAAAACGTCTATGGAATTTGATA
>JAYVGH010000171.1:0-30177 GCA_043772435.1 Bacteroidota bacterium | reverse complement strand
TGTATTTGATCAGCATGCAAATCCATAGTAATAATGCGGGTTGCACCGGCTGCAGTTAGTAAATTGGCTACCATTTTGGCTCCAATTGCTACACGGGGTTTATCTTTTCTATCCTGACGGGCATAACCAAAATAAGGAAGCACTGCAATAATTTGTTTGGCCGAAGCGCGTTTTGCGGCATCGATCATAAGCAGCATTTCCATCAGGTTTTCGGCCGGTGGCATGGTACTTTGAATAACAAATACGCTTTGTCCGCGAATACTTTCTTCGTAAGAAACCTGTATTTCGCCGTCGCTAAAGCGGTAATGCTGCATTTTACCCAATGGTTGCTTGTAAGATTTTGCGATCTTTTCGGCCAAGTCATTGGATGCGCTTCCGCTGAATAAACGTACCTGTGTTTCCATTTTTTTAATGAGGGGCAAATTTAAGTATTTTATGGGTTAAATCATAAAAAACTTGCCTGTTCAGGCCAATTTCTTTGCAATATTTCAAAACAAGAACTAGCTTTGCAACCCGTTTTGCCTTGAGCAAAGCCGGAAGAATGCCTTTGTGGCGGAATCGGTAGACGCGCTGGTCTCAAACACCAGTAACTTCACGGTTGTGTCGGTTCGAGTCCGACCGGAGGTACAAAAAATGAGTTGAATTAACTTCAACTCTTTTTTATTTGACCAGGATAATTACATGCTATAACAAATAGGATTTAAATACACAATTTTACATTTAACAGCCCACTCTACCAACACTTAATTTAAAATCCTGTTTAACTTTTACACCATTAAAATCTAATGCTGGGTTCCATCTAGGCATTTTAATCATTAGCTCTAATAACATTTGGTCAACTTTTAAATCGCCCCACGATTGAACTGTTTTTGGATTTACAATTTCTCCGTCTTCATTAACCGTAAATCGTATTACAGCACCTCTAAAGTCATTTGATTTTTTTATAGGCAACTTACTTAAACTATTTTCTTTTAAAAATTGTATTAATTGTTTTTGTCCACCAATAAACTCTGCCTCTGTTTCAGGAACAATGGTCATTTCTACATGTATTTGATTTTTTTCGATGGTGTTATTGATTGGATCTTTATAATTGTACTTAATATTTATAACAATATCAGAAGCCAAATCAATTGTTTTTAAAATATTTTTTTGTTCAATCGTAAGTTTTTCGTTTAAGCTAGCCGCTACGATAACCTTACCGGCACATGTACCTACAATTTCTACAGAAATATAACTACTTATCCAATTTACAGGATAACCAGCTACAACATCGCTAATTAAATTAGCAGCATTAAATTGCGTTTTTTTAACCGCACGCTTGTATGCCCCAAATACTTCATAATCTATATTTCCGGTAAAATTAGTGGTAAAATTGTTTTGCGAATAACCTGAAAAACCACTTAAAAAAATGACTACAGATATTGTAAAAATTATTTTTTTCATATTTAGATATTTATTATTTTTAGTTGTCATGTGGAATACGCCATCTTTATTAGTGTTTTTTTACAACAAACTTTTTGTAAGTGGCTATTTCAAAGTACACTTTTTAAATCTTTATACAAAGCTAGTTCTATTTTAAAAAATAATTTGTTATTAAGTAGTTATTGAGTTGTTAATGACTTGTTAATGTTTGTAAGAGGCTTACAAAATTGGTTAATTTTGAAATGGTAAATGAAATTTAATAAAACCTATATTTTTATCGCAATCTCCTCTATTGCATTGTTAATTGTACTAATAATTCAGGTAAATTGGATTTTAGAAAATGCTAAAATTAAAGAAGAATTATTTAACGAAAAAGCTAATATTATTTTAGCCAGAACAACTGATGCATTATTATCCAATAAAGAAACTTGTAAAAATTTACAAACTTGCGTTGGACAGAGTGAAATTCATCAAATAGATTCTCTGTTTAAGCATTATATGAAATTTTATAATTTTAATATCAACTACTCTTTTAAAGTTGTAAACCCAAGCCCAATTGCCTTTAAACAACTAAATAAATTTACAGCTAATTTATCTCCAAATCAACCAGCCTGTTACCAAAAGGAACTTAAAGACGAAGTAAACAAATATGGATGGGAATTAAAACTTATTATCCCCCAAAAAAAGCAATTTATTATGGCGGAGATGGGGGTTCAATTTACTACATCAATTATTCTAATTAGCGTTGTATTAATTTTATTTTGGCGAACAACGCTATCTCTCTTTCGACAGAAAAAAATAGCTGAACACGCTACAGATTTTTTAAATAACATGACGCATGAATTTAAAACACCATTAACTAATATTGCATTAGCGGGTAAATTGATTATAAAAGATTCAACTATTAAAGATGAGGAAAAAATAAAACAATATTCAGGCATAATACTTGAAGAAAATGAAAAATTAAGACTTCAGGTTGAGCAAGTGCTTAGTATTAACGCATTAGAAAGAGGCGAAATTCCAATACACAAATCAGCGTTGGATTTTCATCAACTTATTAATAACTCTAAAAACTGTATGAATATACAATTAGAGAATAAATACGGAATTTTAAAATTAAGTTTAGAAGCTAAAAATTTTGTAATAATAGGTGATAAGACACATCTTACAAATGCTTTATGTAATTTAATTGATAATTCAATTAAGTATGCTAAAGATGAACCCGATATTCATATTAAAACATTTAATTTTGATCAAAGTTTTGCCGTTATTATTTTCGATAAAGGTGTAGGAATAGAGAAGCAATATCAAAAGACGATATTTAATAGATTTTTTAGAGTTCCAACTGGCGATGTACATAATGTAAAAGGATTTGGTTTAGGTTTAGCTTACGTAAAAAAAATTGTGGAATTACATGGAGGAACAATTGAGATACAAAGCGAAAAAGGGCAGGGAACAACATTTAAAATAACCTTACCACTTGCCTAAACAAAAATTAAAAATATTGTTAGCAGAAGATGACCTTAATTTAGGTATGCTATTACTTGATTATTTGGGTGCAGAAGGATATGAAGTTAAGCTTTGTAAAGATGGCGAAATAGCTTTAAAAACATTTCAAAACAATATATTTGATTTGTGTTTATTAGACGTAATGATGCCAAAAATGGATGGCTTTGCCTTGGCAGAGTATATTAGAAAAAAAGATAAAATAATCCCAATTATTTTTATTACCGCAAAATCGTTGAAGGAAGATAAATTGAAAGGTTATAATTTGCAAGCGGATGACTACATTACAAAGCCCTTTGATGAGGAAGAATTACTTTGGAAAATAAAAGCACTTGTAAGAAGAATTCCAGAAGAAAAAAATAGTAATAAAAGCGAAACTATTTTAATTGGCAAATATGCTTTTGATTTTAAAAATCAAGCATTAACTGTAGGGACTAATACAAAGCGTATTACTGAAAAAGAATGTGAAATTCTTAACTATTTACATCAGCACAGAAATAATGTAATAAAAAGAGAAATGCTGTTAAAGGATTTATGGGGCGAGAATGATTATTTTTTCGGAAGGAGTTTAGATGTTTTTATAACTAAAATCCGAAAATATCTTAATGAAGATGAATCAATAAACATAGAAAATGTTTTTGGAGTAGGGTTTATTTTTCATGTGCCCATAAAATAACAGCAATAAGTTAATTTTGGAGTTGTTCATTTATTCTGTCCCAAAAATCTCCACATCGCTTTTACACTCCATACATTTAGGTGCCGGGCGCGGGGTTATCATCGTTTCAAACGGGCGAATAGCTTTAGTGCTTTTATCGTATTTAAGCGTTATTTTTACTTCCGACTTTACAGTAGTGCCTCCTTTTACAGCAGGATTCCAACTATCCATGCTTTTTGTGGCGGTAGTTATCATATCGTTTAAGGCAGTATTTGCACCGTTTACCATTGCCTTTTTTACAGACCCATCAAAATTTAAGGTAAGTTTTAAAATAGATACATCGCCTTTTACTTGGCGTCTTTGTTTTTTAGTTAGAGTAATATTATCCTTAAAAAAAGTATTTATGTCATCATCGTTTGTGCCATAAAAAGGCGGACGGCAAGCTTTAGTATTTTTAGATTTTTTAGGTTTAGCATAGCCCGATTTCTTTTTTGAAGCACTTGAAACCTCTATAGATTTTGTTTCTTTTGGTCCCTCAGTAGTGCCATTTAAATCTTCTTCTTTTTCTTCAGGTGCTTTGGTAACAAATTTCTCCTCCTTCTTTTCTATTTTTTTTTCTTCTTTTTTTTCTTCTTTTGCTATTTCCTTTTTTCCCTTTACAACTTCCTCGGTTTTTTTAGTTTCATTTACTTCTTTAGTTTCCTTTTTTTCAACTTTGGCAATCTCCTTAGTTTCCGTTTTTTCTTCTTTTACAACTACTGTTACAGTTGGAGTTTCTACTTTTACTACCACAGGCTTATAGTACACGTAAAATCCTTGAGATGGTTTTAAACCTTCCGCATCTCCACCCATTACGCATTGGCAAACGTTTTTATAACTAGTGCTAAATTGAAAAAATTCGGGGTAGGTACTTAATAAATTTTCCCAACGTTCTTTATTACTATCTTCGCGTGTGGTGGCAGCATCTTCGGTTGTTTCGGTAAACACTAAAATAATTTCGGATACTTCTGCAGTTTTTAGGGCATCAGCTTCAGCAACCTTTGGCATACCACCGGTACCCTTTTTAGATTTTAATGAAACAAACGATTTTCCCACAGGTTTATATGTTGCTTTTATCTCCTCTTCATCAAAAATTATATCATCATAAGCCGGTGTTTGAGCTAAAACAGGCTGGCAAAGGGCAAATAGTATAATAATTAAAAATAATTTTAAATATTTCATATTGTGTGAATTATTGTTTTTTAATGGTCATATTAATATAGCCAATTTGTTATTTATGTTACTTTTAAGTAAACATGGCTATTTTATGTTTTTTAATGTAATGTTAAATAAATATTTACGTAAATGTAGCAAAAAGATAAAAGTATATTAACAAAGCATTTTTAATATTTGAAAAATTTAAAAAAATTAACGTTATAAAATTATAACCATTTTTATGGTTTGAAAACCAAGCATTAGAAGTAGCAAAATTTTACGTTTGTAGTTTAAAAAATTCAAAACTAATAAACGATTCGCCCAACTTTAAAAAAATAAAAATTATGGTAACAATTAATCCTTATTAAAACTTAATTGGTAAATAATGGTATCATTATCTACATTTAAAAAAATTGCTCTTTCTTTTTCAGTTACAACCGAAGAACCACATTTAAAAAAAGCATCGTTTAGAGTAAATAAAAAAATATTTGCAACTTTAAATGCCAACGATAACAGAGCTACCATAAAGTTTGCCGAAACAGACCAGGATTTATTTTGAGTGTTTGATGTAACTGTAATGTTTCCTGTACCCAACAAATGAGGTAAACAAGGGTGGACAAATATTAATTTAAAAACTATTCCAAAAGAAATGTGCGTAGATGCCTAAACAACAGCATACGGCACTGTGGTAATTACTAAGAAAAAAAATAAATAATTACTTTGCTTTAGTTAGCTATGAGTTATATTCAACTTAGATGAAAACTATTTTAATAATAAAGTCCCTTCTCATTTTCGCTATCACCTTTTCGCAAGTTGATACTTCACATTTTATAAACGTAAACTTTCTTTATGGCTCCAAACCTATACGAAAATATAAATCGACAGAGTCAAAATATTTCGGCGGGCTTTATAGTGGACATGTTACTATTGAATGTGACGGCATAGATTACTGCTCTAAGCCAACTACAAACCGCGTTCATATAATAACCCGTAAAAGTCGTAAATCAAACTTCGTCGTCAATCGGTTTAATGGACAAATAAAGCATGGTAAAGACAATAAGACTGTAATATTTATAATTCCAGTAACAACAAATCAACATTTACAAATAAATAAAATATTAAAAGTCATATAGTAATACAACGTCTTATGACTATGCATTTTTTAGCATGCGATGTGCTTTAACCGCACAAGATATACTTGGGCAAATAGGAGTACTTAAAAAAACGAGCCGTTTTTTCTGCATAGCTACAACATTTTATCCTAAAAAACTTCGTAAAAAATTATTTCGTTTATCTAAAAAAAATAATTGTACAGTTATTAAAACTGAAGGTAAAAAAACACGTAAATGGGAAAAGGACTGAAAAAAGTACAAATATTATTAAAATTACCAAATGAGGGCTTTTCGGTTTTCTGAAATTGCACAAAAGTAAATCTGTAAAACTGTAATTTTAATAAGTTTTTGAAATATTTATTTTTTTATAAGCATAACTACTGTATTTTGCACTAAGTAAAACTCATTTTATTTATGAAATATTTTTTAATTATAGCCGGCATTTTAATATCAATAAATGCTTTTTCACAGGGATTATTTAATAATTTAAAACGACAAAAAGATTCACTCGAAAAAGTGGCAAAAGAAAAAGCAAATGCTGTTGTTTCGGGAACTACTGCTCCAAAATTAACTAACGAAGAAGTTATTAAAGGTTTAAAAGAAGCATTATCTGTTGGCACTAATAGTTCAACATCCATCGCATCAAAAGCCGATGGTTTTTATAAAAACCCTAAAGTGTTTATTCCTTGGCCGGAGGAAGCTAAGGATATGAAAGCTAAATTAATTAAAATGGGAATGACAAAAAAGGTAAATGATTTTGAAATGAGCCTTAACCGCGCAGCAGAAGAAGCCGCAAAAAAAGCAGCACCTGTATTTGTAGATGCGATTACTAATATGAGCGTGCAAGACGGATTTGCTATTTTAAAAGGTGTTGATACTGCCGCTACCAATTACTTACGCAAAACTACTTACAATCCTTTAAAAGATAAATTTATGCCCGTAGTAAAAGAGGCAATTGCCACCGTAAAAGTTACCAGTTATTGGATACCTTTAGCTACAGCATATAATAAGTTACCGGGTGTAAAAAAGCAAAATCCCAATTTAGACGAATATGTTACCAACAAAGCTATTAACGGTTTAATGTTAATGATTGCCGACGAAGAAATAAATATTCGAAAAAACCCTGTAGCAAGGGTTTCTGAGTTATTAAAAAAGGTATTTAGCAATTAATTTATGTTAAACATTCTTTTGTTCAAATCAATTTTATTCATTTAATCAAATCCATCTTTGTCTTTATAAATTTAACCAACGTTATTTAAAAAATTGTTTATGCCAATAAAAAAAACAAAAACAAGTACAGATACTGCTAAAAAAATTTTTGTATTAGATACCTCTGTTATTATTTACGACCATACCGCTATTAAAAATTTTGCAGAACACGATGTGGTTATCCCCATTACAGTTTTAGAAGAATTGGACAATTTTAAAAAAGGTAACGATACCAAAAATTTCGCGGCTCGTGAATTTACCCGTTTTATAGATACTTTAAGTGGTAAAAATACATTGGTAGATTGGGCTGCCATTAATGGTCCCAATCGCGGTAAATTTAAAATTGAAATGAATACCAGTAGCAAAGTAAATGCCGAGCGTATTTTTGATGATAGAAAAGCCGACCATAAAATATTAAATACAGCTTTATATACGGCCGAACAAAACCCGGGTCGTAAAGTAATTTTAGTAACTAAAGATATTAACTTACGCATTAAAGCCAAAAGTTTAAACTTACAAGCCGAAGATTACGAAACGGGTAAAATAAAAACGATTGACGAACTTTACACAGGTCGTAGCGAAATGCAAAAAGTTAGTCCTGAAAGTATTGCGGCTATTTATAACCAAGGCAGTTGTAAAGCCGCTACTGTTTTTAAAAAACATAAATCGTTGCCCAACCATTATTACATTTTAAAAAATGGTAGCACCAGTGTTTTATCGCGTTACAACCAAGAAGATGATACCTTAAAACGTGTAATTAAAACAGCGGCGTTTGGCGTTATTCCTAAAAATGCAGAGCAAGCTTTTGCATTGGATGCCATTATGAATCCCGATATTAAATTAGTTTCCATACAAGGTGTGGCAGGTACTGGCAAAACATTATTATCGTTAGCAGGTGCATTAGAGTTGCGAAGAATTTACCATCAAATATATTTAGCCCGCCCAATTGTGCCTTTAAGTAATAAGGATATTGGTTATTTACCAGGCGATATAAATAGTAAGTTAAACCCATATATGGAGCCACTTTGGGATAATTTAAAATATATTCGCAGCCAGTTTAGCGAAAAAGATAAAGAGCACAAACAATTAAACGAAATGGTTGAATCACAAAAATTAGTGGTTTGCCCTTTAGCATATATTCGCGGACGAAGTTTAAGTAATGTGTTTTTTATTGTAGACGAAGCACAAAATTTAACACCACACGAAGTAAAAACAATTATTACTCGTGCCGGCGAAAATACCAAAATTGTATTTACAGGCGATATACATCAAATAGATACGCCGTATTTAGATGCCCAAAGTAATGGTTTAAGTTATTTAATTGAAAAGGTAAAAGGCCAGCCATTATACGCTCACATTACTTTAGAAAAAGGCGAGCGTAGTGCTTTAGCTAATTTGGCGAATGATTTATTGTAGGGGTTTTCTATAAAAAATTGCCACAGATTTCGCCGATTGTACGGATATTTATAATTTTAATACAATTATGAAGCCGAGAAAATTATTAAGCCAACGACATCCTATCTTATACTTTATTGCTGTTTGGCTAAGAAGAATAAGAAGATATGTAGATTGGTATTTCGCTCGAAAAAAATATTCAAAAAATCAATCCTCATACAAATTATCTTTCAGAATAAAAAAGCATCAATCTGTTTTACTAAAAAAACTTGGAGAAAGTGACGTGCAATTGCAAGTTAATAAAGTTACCAACTTACAACTTGCAATAAAAAACATTAATGGAATAATAATTTTACCAGGCGAAACATTTTCATTTTGTAAATGCGTTGGACTTCCTACAAAAAGAAAAGGATATTTACTTGGAATGGAATTAACTTTTGGAGAAGCAAGAGCTGGTATTGGAGGAGGTATTTGTCAAATTTCTAATCTTATTCATTGGTTAGTAATTCATAGCCCATTAACAGTAACTGAACGCTATCATCATTCCTTTGACCCATTTCCAGACGATGGGCGCGTATTACCATTTGGAAGTGGAGCAACCGTTTTTTATAATTATCGAGATTATCAATTTAAAAATAATACAAATCATACTTTTCAAATTAATCTTTGGATAACAAATAAATGTTTAGAGGGAGAACTACGAATAGATACTGAGCTTGATTATGTTTATCATATAATTGAAAAAGACCATCAATTTTTAAAAGTAAATAATCAATTCTTTCGTAAGAATGAAATATGGCGAGAAAAATTATTAAAATTTCAAGGTGGTAAAGTTGTAGATAACGAACTTATTACAAAAAATTTTGCGAGGGTAACATATCAACCAGAAAACTATAATGACGAAACGAAATAAAAAATAATAAAATCGTTTGATTAAATTACCCGTGAAATCTGTGGCAAAAAAGTAGTGCCTGCTTCAAAACAAAATCTCACATCCCGGCAATAAAATTTTCAATTCATCTAAACGTTCTTTGTTAATAGAGTTGCCCCGCAAATCCAACAGGGTAAGGTTTTCTAAAGCTGATATGCTTTCGGGGATAGTTGTAAGCTTATTATTCCTTAATGAAATAATACGAAGTTTACGTGCTTTGTAAATATCAAAAGGCAAAGTTGCTAATGGGTTATTTTCGATAATTAATACTTCTAAATTTTGAAAGCGCTCAAAATGTTTGGTTAAATAATAGGTATTGGTATTTAGCAAACTTAAAAAATTAAGTGTTGTAGCTTTAAATAATTGTTTTGGAAAACTATCCATTACACAGTTTTCAATACTGACATCTTTTAAATTTTTTAAAAACTTTAAGGTAGTTGGCAAATGTATAGTATCATCTGTATTCCCAAATTTAAACGATTGTAATTTATTTAAATATGCAATTTGCGCAGGAATGCTATCAATTTTAGTATGTTGTAATTCTAAATACTGTAAATTAAAAAATGGTTTTAAGTTGGGAGGAAAAGTAGTTAGCTTATTATTATAGGATGCAAAATAAATGAGATTTGTTAAAGCATCTAAGTTTTTTGGATAGTCCGTTACCTCGTTGGTACTTAATTTTAGAGCTTGTAAGTCGGATAGTTTGTGAATTTTTTCGTAAAGTTTTGGTTCTATTTTTTTGTAACTTAAATCTAATTTATAAATTTTTTTTTCAATTTTAAGTGCCAGTTTTAAATCGGTGTATGTTTCGCAACCAAACGGACCATACTTTTCAAACTCCTTTTGCCCAAAGGATTGATTGCAGATGAAGCAGATAAGTATGATTAAATATGATTTATACAATTTCAATTTTTTTAGTTTATAGGTTTGCTTACATTAATATATTAAGGCCTTGCCTCCATCATTGCTAGCAATAGCGAAGCAATCTATTAGCATTATAGATTTTTTCGTCGTTCCTCCTCGCAATGACGAATATTATAAATTTTGATTTTTTCTCTATACATCAATTTGATAATTTTTTTAACGCATCTTCTAATTTAAGCAATACATTACTAACATCTTGCAACTTGCAGGTTCCTACACTAAGCCGGTACCAACTGCTATTTTCGCCTGCACCAAATGCACTAAAGGGCACAATGCCTAATTTTGCTTCGTTTAATAAGTAGCTTGTAATATCTTTTGTAGTTTCTAAAATTTTTCCATCGGCTGTTTTTTGTCCAATTAAATTAAAACTAACAGTTAAATAAATTGCGGCTTGCGGTACAATAACATCTAGATTATACCCCTTATTTTTTAAAACAACTAAGCCATTATAAAATCCTTGTAAACGTAAATTTATTTTTTGTTTTTGTTCTACTAAAAACGCATCGTACATTTTTAAATCATTTAAATACTTTGCGGTAGCAACCTGTTCAGGCTTTGGTGCCCAAGCGCCCACATGCGTTAAAATGGCTTTCATTTTATCAATAATAAATTTTGGACCCATTCCCCAACCAACCCTAACGCCAGTTGCAGCAAGCGATTTAGAAATGCCATCAACAAACACCGTATAGTTTTTCATTTCCGCACGTAGCGAAACTGGGTTATAATGTATATTATCACCCTGCATTAATTCCCAATAAATTTGGTCGTACATTAAATAAACAGGTTTTTGAGAAGTGCCTCTACGTTTATTTTCTTGCAAAATTAAATCACAAATTTCTTCTAAACCTTGCTTTGTAAATACGGTACCTGTAGGGTTTTGGGGCGAACAAAGTGCTACCAGAGTAGCTTTTTGTATGTGCGGGGCAATATCTTTAGCCTGAGGCATAAAATTATTTTCGGGCTTAGCTTCAATAATAACTGGCTTTGCAGAATGCAGATACGTGTAATGATTATTATTCCAAGAAGGAACAGCAAAAATTACTGAATCACCTTCATCAACCAAAGCTTTAAAAATGGCGTAAATAATAGGTCGAGCACCCGCAGCAATTAAAATTTCGTTAGGCGCATAGTCTAAATTTTCTTTAATCTTTAATAAATCACTAATAGCTTCGCGCAATTCTAGCATGCCGTCTGCTGCAGGGTAATTAGTTAAATCAGCAAAATAAGCATCAATTATTAATTGTTTTAATTCTTTAGGAATAGGAAATTCTGTAGGATTAAAATCTCCAACTGTGAGGTTATAAATTTTTTCGCCTTGTTTTATTTTTTCGTTAATCTCGGCTCCTAATTTTACAATTTCGGAACCAATAATGTTTTGCGCTAATTTAGAAACTATCATCTTTTAATAATTATACTATACAAACCTAAATTTATTTTTGAAATATGCTATACTATTCTTAAAAAAAATTGGTAACCTTTAATAATTTAGTGTTTAATCGATAAAAAATTAGCGTTTAACAGTAATTTATCATCAAAAATCTAAAACCTTTTAAATTTTTCTAAAAATAGTTTAGATTTATAATAAATTAGTTTAGATTTGATTAACTATAAAATCAATCCCTATGAAGCGTTTACAATTAGAAGATATTTCGAAGCAGTTAGGTTACTCAAAAACCTTAATTTCAATGGTTTTAAACGGTAAAGGCGACCAATATGGTATTAGTAAAAAAACACAGGCCGCTGTTTTAAAAGCTGTAGCTGAATTAGATTATACTCCCAACAAATTTGCGCGCGCTTTACGAACAGGAAAAAGTTTTTTTGTGGGATTAATTGTTGCGGATATTAGTAACCCGTTTTACAGCACTATTGCAAAAAATATTGAAAGCGTGTTGTTTGAATATGGTTACAACCTTATGGTATGTAGCACAGGTGAAAACGAAGAGCACGAAAAACGTTTGGTTGAAATGATGATTAACCAACAAGGCGTTGATGGTTTAATAATTGCTTCTACTTTTAAAACCGCGGAATTTTATACCAACACTCGGTATGCAACTACACCCTTTGTATTTATTGATAGGGTGTTGCCTTTGTTTAATGCAAATTATGTGGTAATTGATAATTATAGTGGTTCGTGCGAAATTGTAAATCATTTAATTAAACAAAATTGTAAAACAATTTCTTGTTTTAGCATTACACCATCTTACATAAGTACAATTGAAGACAGGGTAAATGGTTATAAAGACGCGCTTACAAAAAATAAAATTAAAGTAGATGAATCGTTAATGAAGTCAATTCGTTTTGACGCCATACAAAAGGATGTAGAAAATAATTTAACGGATTTATTAAAAAACAATCCAACCTTAGATGCTATTTACTGCTTAAATAATAATATTACAACAGCCTTATTAATAGCTTTACGAAAAAAAGAATTTGAAAAATTAGCAAATAAAATTAAAATTGCGTGTTTTGACGATATTGATTTATTTAATATAATTGATAGAAAAATAATTTCTGTATTGCAGCCGGTGGAAGATATTGGAAAAAATTCATCGTTATTAATGCTTGATATTATTAATGGTAAACAAACTCATAAAAGCAACATAGTTTTAGCTACTACTTTAATTGAGCGTTAAAATTCTCAAACAATTCCACCTCCGCTAAAGGATTAAATAAATAGGTTACGTTTTTTTCTACCTCTAAACATTTATAGCGTTTACGTATTTTATCTCCTTTTTTAAATAAGCGGCTATTGTATAAAAATAAAGCATTAATCGGCAAATTTTCTATAAAAATAGAACTTATATCCTCATCGTGTAGCTTTAACATGCGTAACAATTGAACATCGGTACAACTTGATGCCGCAGGGTTTGACATATACTTTCGTAAAGCTGCAAATACTTCCAAAGGAAATATATCGGGTGTTAAAAAGGGTTGCATTAAAATTTTAAAATTTTGTTTCCACTCTGCACCATGGGGGTTTACCTTATTTTTATGCTGATTATAAGTAACCAAATGAGCTACTTCATGCACTAACGTAATTAGAAACGAAAATTTATTTAAGTTATGGTTTATGGTAATGGTATGATTTAAACCATCATGTGGCTGCGTGTAGTCGCCCAGGCGTGTACTGCGCTCACGTTTTATTTTTAATTTAAAATCGTATTCAATAATCCAACGGGCAATGGTATCAGTACTTTGCTCGGGTAAATATTTTTTTAATATTTCCGAATTGCGCTGGTATTGTATTGCTCTCGAATCCACATGGTAAATATATTAAAATCACAATACTGAAATTTTAAATTATTAAAAAATTATGAATAAGGGTATGTTGTTAAGGAGGATTAATAAATAATAACTAAGATATTATTGAACTTATAATTGAACAAAAGCTCCTAAATATCTGTCTGGAGCACCAAATCCTTGTTCTGATTCAACATAAATATTATTAGCGGATAAATTCATAATACAATAACCAAAACCATTGCCAAATAATTTATTGATAGCATAATCATAATTAATAATCTGATTGTAAAGAGTATTATTATGTGAAATCACATAACATAATTCATCTTTTTTTAGCTTAAGGGCAGTTTTTATATAAATAGGATTGGATGAGTTTTTTATATTCTGTAGAAGTTTTACCTTAAATACCCCTTCAATATTATGATTTAATTTATCTATAAACAACCCTCTTTTTTTAGGGCTTTGTAGCTCAAATAATGCACGATGTTTTTTTTCTTTAATGATGAAATTCTGAACGAATTTTTTCAATTATTATATCTTTATCCATTTTAGTACATAACTATAAAACTATTTTCCTATTTATAAACCCACCACAGTAATTACAAAAAATATCATGTTGTTTTTATTCTTAGTCCATTTTTTGTTAGTACTGAAAAATTATTTTGAAGTTTTTCAAAATACTCTTCAATAAATACTGCAGCAAACACTAATCGCTCTTGTCGTGGCATATCACTTAAACGTATTAATAAAATGCCACAATTTTTTAATTTTAAACGGTATGTTAACTCGCCAAAATCTTTATCTTCTGTTATAAGTAGGCAATTATTTTCGTTTGCAATTTTTAAAACTTCTGTATCATTAATGCTAGGATAATTTTCAGCGATGGAAACGACATTAAATCTCTTTTGTTGGAGAAGATTAATAATTCCAAAATCTAAACTTTCATCATCAACTAATTTCATTATTTTAAGAAGCCTTAAAATAAATAATTTCGTTTTTAATAGAATCGGCCGCAAACAAAAGGCATGCGGTTATATCCTCTTTTGTAATAGTTGGGTAAGCATTAATAAAATCAGTAATGGTATCGCCATTTGCTAATTTTTCGAGGATTAAATCTACCGAAATACGTGTATTAATAATAGTAGGTTTACCAAATACTATCAAAGGATTTGAAGAAATATGTGAAACCCAATTAAGCATAATTTTTTATCTTAAAGTTAATACTAATTTTAATTTTTTACAAGTAGTTTAAATCACCAACTTCCTATTTATAAAACCACCACCTACTAAATCATCGCCTTCGTAAATTACGGCACTTTGCCCCGGCGCAACGCCACTTACAGGTTTATGAAAAATAACGTCTAAGTTTTTATCAATAGTATTAATTGTGGCTAAAGTGCCGGCGTCTTTATATCTTATCTTTGTTAGCCCCACAAAATCGTGTGGCAACGTTTCGTATTTTATAAGGTTGTAGTCGCGAACTGTTAGATGGTTTTCTTCTAAATCATCCTTATCGCCTAAAACTACTGTATTGGTTTCGGGTATAATTTCTTTTACAAAAACGGGTACGCCCATGGCAATTTCAAGTCCTTTGCGTTGCCCAACAGTAAAGTAGGGGTAACCTTTGTGTGTACCTACTTTTTTATTTTTATAAATAAAATCGCCACCGGCAACTTTTGTTTCTAAATCGGGTAAACGATGATTTAAAAAAGCACGGTAATCGTTATCAGGTACAAAACAAATATCGTAGCTTTCACTTTTGTTGGCTAAATCGTAAAGTCCGGCATCCCTTGCCATTTGTTTAATATCTGTTTTTTTAAACCCACCTAAAGGAAACATGGTTCGTCTCAAACACTCCTGATCTAAACCCCACAGCACATAAGTTTGGTCTTTAGTTTGGTCTAATCCCTTAAAAATTATTTTACGATTATTTTCTTCACGTAACTGCGCATAATGCCCTGTGGCAATAAATTCGCAATCTAGCATGTTTGCACGTTTTAACAAGGCATCCCATTTAATATGTGTGTTACATAATACGCAAGGGTTTGGCGTACGCCCCGCTAAATATTCTTCAACAAAATTATTAATAATAAATTCGCCAAACTCACCACGTATATCTAAAATATAATGCGGAAAGCCAAAATTTACCGCCATTGTTCGCGCATCGTTAATACTATCTAAACTGCAACAACCTGTTTCGCGTTTACTACTGCCACTACTTTCGTAGTCCCAGGTTTTCATAGTTATGCCAATAACATCGTAGCCTTGTTCGTGCAACATCATTGCTGTTACACTGCTATCAATGCCTCCACTCATAGCCACTAAAACTTTGCCGTGTTTGCTCATCTGGCTGTAAAGTTACTAATATTTAACTACAATACATTAATAACAAAGAGTTACACAAAGAGAAAATAGTTAAAAAACGAAACAAAAAATGTTTTAACTTTATTAAAAAACGAATGAAACACTATTTTTTAAACATTGTTATTTTACTGCTATTTTTTTCAGCTAATTCACAATCCTTTATTCGTTCGGAATTAAGTACAACTTTAACTACACCATGGGAAATTACTTATGGTCCTGATAACTTTTTATGGCTAACAGAAGCCGGCGGGAAAATTTCTCGTGTTGATCCAACATCGGGAAATAAAATAGTTGTTTACACAGCTTCCGATTATTTTTCAGGTTCGTCATTAGAACAATCAAGCCTTTGTTCTCAACCAAATATAGGTGTTGGCACTTTGGGTTTAACATTGCATCCTAATTTTTTAAATGTATCAACTTCGTTTATTTATTATTTATATTCATACAATAGTGGCACAACATTAGCTCCAGCAACAAAATTTAAAATAGTTAAACTTACTTGGGATGCAATGAGTAATACTGTTATTGCAAATACTGATTTAGTAACACAATTACCAACAGGATATGACCACTTAGGCGGAAGATTATTGGCAATTACGCAAAATAGTATTTCTTATTTTTATTTAAGTTGTGGCGATAATGGAATCTCTGAAACAAATAGTCCAACTTGTTATTCGCCGCAAAGTAATAATCCAAATAATTTTGCGCAAGATCCAAATTATAAAAATGGCAAAATTCATCGTTTTAATATTGATGGAACAATTCCTTTTGATAATCCAATTTCCGGAAATTCTTTTTTTACACGAGGACATCGTAATCCACAGGGATTAATGTATAATTCATCTCAAAATATACTCTACGATATTGAGCATGGCGACCAAACAGATGACGAAATAAATATTTTACAAGCCGGCATGAATTATGGTTGGAAAAATGTGAGAGGCTATCA
Organism: Bacteroidota bacterium; assembly: GCA_043772435.1. Taxonomy (GTDB): domain Bacteria; phylum Bacteroidota; class Bacteroidia; order B-17B0; family Aurantibacillaceae; genus Aurantibacillus. The sequence continues at coordinate 13,273 of JAYVGH010000171.1, read as the reverse complement.
TTTCGATAATAATTTTACGGGTGAAACTAACTTTGTAAGTGCTTACACACCAAACCCGTTAATTGCGGGAGATGCTTTAAAAGAAGCTTTATATTCTTGGTGCGCAACACCTCAACCTACTACTACTAATAATTTAGATTGGTGTACTGTTGCGCCATCGGATGGAATTTATTATAACAGTATGGGCATACCCGGTTGGGACAATAGTTTATTGGTAGTAACATTAAAAAATGGGCTAAGTACCGATCAGGAATTGTACCAATTTAAATTAAATGCTAATGGAACAAGTTTTGTACCATCAACTACCGCAACCCCTAATCCAACAAAATTTTTTGGAGCAGACCAAGCCTTAAATGGACGATTAAGAGACATTACTGTTTCGCCTGACGGAAAAACAATTTATTTAATTAATAATGGTGGATCAACAACGGATAAAATTATAGTTTATACATATAATCCATTTGCAGGAATTGAAAGTGATAATTTAGAAAATAATTATATACAGGTTTTTCCAAATCCTTGTTCTGATTTTATTACAATAAAAAGTATTGAAGAAATACAAAATATAGAAATTTTCAATTTAATTAGCGAAAAAATTGTAGCGTTATCAAACGAAGAAATTACAAAACACATTAATTTATCTAATTTTTCGGAAGGAATTTATATTCTAAAAATTAAATTATTGAATGGGCGAAGTAGCGTAAAAAAAATTAGTAAACAATAAACCTACTTCTTCCCTTTTGGATTTGTTTCCTTAGATTTTACATCTTTTTTAGGGGTAACATCGGTAGTTTTATTTTTACTAAAAAAAGCATCAGTTTCTTTTTTGGTAGCTAGTTTTCCGTTTTTATATAATTCTTTTTCGGTAACGGTACCTTTTTGGTTCCGGTAAATCCAGGGTCCATTTTTTTGTCCGTTAATGTAAAATCCGGCTGCCACCTCTTTACCGTTGGGAAAATAATAAACTACTCTCCCATCTAAATTTCCATTTATATAATTGCCTTGCCCTTTTAACTTTTTACCGTCAAAATATTGTTTAAAGTTTCCATGCTGAACATCTGATTTAAAATTACGCTCTTCAGCAGTTGCACCATTGGGTAAATAAACAATGCTTTGCCCGTCTTTTTTTCCTTTTGTATAATTATCTTTCGAAATTAAAATACCTTTATCATCATAATATAACCAGGTGCTGTCTTTAATTTCACTTATGTATTTTCCTTCGCCCATTTTTTTACCTGTAGGATGAAATAATTTTGCATATGCAATTTTGCCACCGTCTTTAAAATTCATTATGGCCTGAACTGAATCGTTAACATAATAATATTTAAAATTCCCAACAGGCTTGTCATCTTTAAACTCACCTTCGTAAATTAGTTTATTTGTTTTTTCGTCTTTCTTTTTCCAATAGCCTTGTTTTTTGCCACTGGCATCGGTTGTTTGCGAAAAAGTGATGGTATAACTTAAACTAAAAATTAAAATAAAAAATTTCTTCATGTTTTTATATAATGTGATTATGGTTTAAAGATACAATTATAAAAAAATTAGTTGCAGTTTGTTAATTAAACTTTAAAAAATGATTTTTTTACCACCCATGTTAAAATCGTTTTTAAAAACTTTTTTTGTTATAATTCAATTTTAGAGGTAATTCTACAGTTTAATGTAAACACAAAATCATAAAAAAACTATTTACACTTTTTTTAGTTTTATTTTTACAATAAATTATAATGCTCAATCTGCTGATAAATTTTTGTCACTATGGCAACAGGCAGTTTTACTATTACTAAAGGCGAGTTTTTACCAACTACAGCACAAAACTTACAATTTAGGTTAACTGCCCGCGATAATAAAATGGGCGGCTGCGGGGTATGTTATGCTATTAATACAATAACAGTAAGCAGTGCCAGACCATTAATTGTTACAAATCCTGATGCCAGCGGAATTATTTGGGCGTATGGTTCAACCCAAACTATTACTTGGGGTGTTAATGGCACGGATGTAGCGCCGGTTTCATGCGATTCGGTTAAAATATTAATTTCATACAATAGCGGATCAACTTATAGTGTTTTATTAAATTCAACACCTAATGATGGAAGCGAATTAATTACCGCACCTACTTTAATTGCAAGTATTGCTACTTGTCGTATCAAAGTTGAAAGTAAAGGCAATATTTTTTATGATATTAGTAACAATAACTTTACCATAGATATTCCTTCAGGCATTAAAGCGCAATCGCAAATTAACCCGGTTGGGCTAATTTATCGGCTGTAAATTTAAATGCAGAAAGCACTATGCAATTAAAAATAGTGGATGTTTTGGGAAAAGTTGTTTTGCAAACTAATTATTTAAAAAAGTCTGAATTACACCAAACCGTTGATTTATCAACTATAAGTAATGGAGTATATTTTATTACAATTACTAATAACAATAAGCAGTCGGTTTATAGAATTTTAAAAAATTAATGTTTGGGTTAAATCCCTAAATAATTCTATTTTTGTATACCTAATTGGTATATGGTTTTTAGCGGCGTAACGTATTTAATTTATTTTCTTCCGGTATTTATTTTACTGTACCATTTAGTACCTCATAAATTTAAAAATGCTGTAATATTAATTGCCAGCATATATTTTTACAGTTGGGGCGGCCCAAAATTTATCTTTGTAATATTAGGTACCACTTTTTTAGATTTTTATTTGGTAAATGCCTTGCATAACCAAAAAACACAAAAATCAAAAACCAAATTTTTAATTATTTCGTTGTGTTTAAATTTAGGCTTACTGTTTTATTTTAAATATTGTAATTTTTTTATTGATAATATTAACGGGCTTTTCGGCTCAAACATATCGTGGCTAAAAGTAGTACTGCCAATTGGTATTTCGTTTTATACGTTTGAAAGTTTAACCTATGTAATTGATGTGTATCGTGGCATACATAAACCTTTAAAAAATGTGTGGCATTATCAAACCTACATTTTATTATTCCCAAAATTAATTGCAGGCCCTATTGTTCGATACAATGACATTGCCGAACAAATTACAAATCGCGAAAAAAACTACACACCCAACATTAAATTAAGTGGTTTTTTAATTTTTTGTTTAGGGCTTGCAAAAAAAACAATTATTGCAAATACTCTTGGCATGCAAGCCGATGCTGTTTTTAAATTAGGTATAGAACATATTGATACCGCGGCAGCTTGGGTTGGAGCCATTGCTTACACGTTTCAAATTTATTTTGATTTTAGCGGTTACAGCGATATGGCAATTGGTTTAGGTAAAATTTTAGGATTTAAACTACCTGAAAATTTTAATAATCCATATACATCCTCAAGCATAACGGAGTTTTGGCGAAGGTGGCATATAACGCTAGGCACATGGATGAAAAATTATTTATACATTCCATTAGGCGGTAATAAAGTTACGGCCACAAAATTGTATCGTAATTTAATACTCGTGTTTTTGTTAAGCGGCTTTTGGCATGGCGCCAGTTGGAATTTTATATTGTGGGGTGCTTACCATGGTTTATTTTTAGTGTTAGAGCGTTTGTTTTTAGGAAAGTTTTTTGAACGTGTTGGCAAATTTGTTGCCTTGCCAATTACATTTATAATAATAATTACAGGTTGGGTATTGTTTCGTTGCGAAGATTTAAAACTAGGATTTCACGTCATCAAACAAATGTATAGTTTCAATTTTTTTGCAGGTAAATTTGTTTTAAACAATGACTTTTTATTTATGGCAATTTTAGCAGCCGTAATATCATTTTTTGTAATTGTTCCAAAAACAAAATTGTTACAAGAAAAATTGTATGGTGAAACATTTTCTAATTCGGGCAAATGGATGGCAATGCTTGGTGGAATTGTTTTATTTTACATTTCCTTAAGTTTTGTGTCTGCTTTAGATTTTAACCCTTTTATTTATTTTAGATTTTAATGCCAGCTAAAACAAAAACATATTCCATCCATTGCATTGTTGCATTAATTGCCATTGCTTTCCCATTACTAATTTCGTTTACAAAAAAAGATAATAAACCCAATTTAATCGGTTTGGTTATTAGTGACGAAAAACCAAAATTTTCTATCTCTACTTGGCTTGATGGAAGTTACCAAAGTTTAACCGAAGATTATAACAACGATCATTGGGCGTTTAAAGAAAAAATGGTACGAATTAATAATCAATTTTATTATACCGCTTTTCACCAAATTCGTGTAAATGGTTTTGTAATTGGTAAAGAAGATTATGTGTTTAGCGAAAATTATATTTTTTCTGCCTTTGGCGATGATTTAATATCTGAAGAAAAAATTACCGATTTATTGCAAAAAGCAAAAGTGGTGCAAGATACCTTAAAGAAAAAAGGAATTGATTTGTTGTTGGTATATGCACCCGGTAAAGGCGCTTATTGCAAAGAATTGGTGCAGGATAAATATGTGCATCCAATAAAAAACACCAATCATAATTTATTTGCAAGTAACAGTAAAAAATTAAATGTAAATCATTTAGACTTATATTCTTATTTCGAAAAAATAAAATCCAGCGCACTTTATCCTTTGTTCCCAAAATTTGGACACCATTGGAGTTATTATGGCGCGTGTTTAGCCAGCGATACCATTATTAAACACATTGAAAAATTACATGGTAAAGATTTACCGAATATTTTATGGAACCAAATTGATGTTGTCGATTCTTCTCGTAGTCGAGATGCGGATGTATTAAAAAGTATGAATTTGTTAACACCGCCCAAGCAAAATATGAAATTGGCGTATCCACAAATTGGTTTTGAAAACGATAGTTTAAAAAATACAACCCGTGTGCTTACTATTAGCGATAGTTATTGGTACGACCAGGTTTATATGGGTGTGCCTCAGCAATGCTTTGCAGGCGGGCAATTTTGGTATTATTATAACAAGGTAATTCCTTCTCCAATTCCAGGCGAAAAAGTGGAGGTTTGGCAATTAGATTTAAAACAAGAAATTGAAAGTAATCAGGTAATTATGCTGCTTTACAGCGATGGCAATTTGCCAAAGTTTGGTAATAATTTTATTTACGATGCTTACGAATTATATACTTCGCCAAAAACATATTATGCCCGTAACGAAAAAAATAAACAAATTCAAACCTATGCCAAACAAATTCGCGAAGCGCCATTGTTATTAAAAAAGGCTACGGCTAAAAGTAACGATTTACAAATTCCACTTGATAGTGCCATTAGACTAGATGCTATGAAAATGGCAGGGTTTGTGAAATAATTAAAATACTTATGCACTCGGTTTAATTGAAGTTTGTTGTTGTATTTTTTTAAAATAAGCAACAATTTCGGCTTTAGTCATAGTGGCAAGTATGGCGCTTAACTCATCACGTTGTTCACGCATAAATTTTACAGCATCAAATGTTTTATTAGTTGTTGTCTTCATATATTCTAAATGTCGTTGCCTGTGCGCTATTTACTTTATAACCTACAGAAATTATGGCGTCAAGGTTGTAAAATTGCGTTAAATAATTTTTTCCTTCGACGGCAGTATGTGCAATTTTTGCACTAACTGAATCGGAGTTTAATTCTTTTGTTTCAAAAATATTTTTTAAATGCTTTGTAACCACAGTTTTATCTACCCCAAATAGCTCAGCTATTTTTTGTTGGTTTAGCCAAATGGTTTCGTTTTGTAAATAAATTTCAACATTTACCTTACCGTTGGGGTTGGTGTACAACAAAATTTGGTTAAAGCCATCTTGCGCGGGTTTTATTTTTTTGGACATTTTTTTTATTTGATACATTTAAAATTATTAAAAAGCATTAAAACTTTAAGAACAATATATTTAGTAAAAGTAAATGAAAATCCCTACCGAAAAAGACATACAACTAAAAATAGGGCAACGTATTTTAGAACTTCGTTCAAAAAATAATATTTCGCAAAGCGAATTGTGTTATGCAATTAAAATAGATATAAGTACACTCAGCCGCTTAGAGCGTGGTAAATTAAATGTTACACTTCGTACTTTATACAAAATAGCCAAACACTTTGGGATAGAAGTAAAGGATTTGTTTTAATATTTATTAATTTTCTCTTACATTTATTAAATATTTTAAATAATAAATGAAAAAAACAGCCACTTCTACTACACATTTGCCTTTAATTATAGAGCAAGACGAAGATAATATGTACATAATTACTTGCCCAACTTTTAAAGGATGCCATTCGCAAGGCAAAAGCGTTGAACAGGCTTTAGAAAATATTAAAGAGGTAATTGATATGTGCATAGACGAATTAAAAGTTAAGCGTTACAAGCCCCACAATCGTTTTATTGGTTTTAGAGAACTCGAAATTCCAAATAGAAAAATTGCTTAAGTATAATTTATGAGTAATAAGCTACCTGTAATAAGTGGTAAACACTTAATTAAACTTTTGCAAAAATTGGGCTTCGTAGTAGTGCGAATTAATGGGTCGCATCATCGTTTGCATCATCCAGATGGTAGAGTTACCACAGTACCTGTTCATAAAAACGATGAACTTTCGCGAGGATTAATCCATAAAATTATTACAGTAGATGTTGGCATTAGCGTTAGCGAATATATTAAACTCATATAAAACAACATTCTATTTGGTAATTATTTTAAAACATTAATTTTTATTGTACTTTTATTAACGATTATTTAATGTTTAAATGAAATTGCTACTAACAAAAAGTTTGTTGCAAACAAACACCAATGAAGATGGCAGGGCAAATAGCCAGTGGCTATTTGAGCCAGCTAGTGCGGAAAGAATGCCAAATAAAAAGCAATAAATATCTACATATGAAAAAACTCCTTTTCCTATTACTAATACTCTCTTTTATTTCTAAAGCCGACGAGGGCATGTGGATGCCCCAATTAATTGAAGCTTTAAATATAAAAGACATGAAAAAAAATGGGCTAAAATTAAGCGCCGAACAAATTTATAGCATCAACAAAGCAAGTATGAAAGATGCTGTTGCTATATTTGGCGGTGGCTGCACGGCTGAGGTAATAAGTACTAAAGGCTTAATTTTAACCAATCACCACTGTGGTTTTTCGTCTATTGCAGGTTTAAGTTCGGTTGATAAAGACTATTTAAAAAATGGATATTGGGCAATGAAAGCCAATGAAGAACTGTATTGTAAAGATTTAACTGTAACTTTTATTAAACGTATTGAAGATGTAACTGCCAAAGTAATTGAAAATTTAAAGGCAAGTTTTTCAGAAATTCAAAAAGATTCTGCCATAAAAGCAACTATAAAATTGCTTGAAAGTATAGCAAAAAAAGATTCGCAATACGATGCTTTTATTCGTCCGTTTTTTTATGGCAACGAATATTATTTATTTGTTACCGAAACGTTTAGAGACATTCGGCTTGTAGGAACACCGCCCGAAAGCATTGGTAAATTTGGTGGCGAAACCGATAACTGGGTTTGGCCTCGCCACAATGCCGATTTTAGCATGTTTCGTATTTATGCCAGTAAAGACAATAAACCCGCTGAGTATAGCGAAAACAATATTCCTTACACACCTTCGCATTCATTTCCAATCTCGTTAAAAGGGTACGAAAAAGGCGATTTTACAATGGTGTATGGCTTTCCGGGGCGTACGCAAGAGTATTTAACATCATATGCGGTTGATTTATTAATGAATCAACAAGACCCAATAAAAGTAAAACTGCGCGAAAAACGTTTAAACATAATGGAAGCAGATATGAAAAAAAACGATACTATTCGTTTAATGTATACTGCGCGCCATGCAGGTGTTGCTAACTATTATAAAAAGTGGAGTGGAGAAATGTTAGGTTTAAAAAAATCGAACGCTGTTCAACGTAAGTTACAATTAGAGCAAGATTTTATTAATGCATTAGGCACCGATGCGATTAAAAAAGAAAAATATACTAACTTATTAAATCAGTTTAAAAAAATATACTTAGAGTATGCTCCACTTAGCAAACAATACGACTATTTTACAGAGTGTTTGTGGGGCATTGAATGCTTTAAATTTGCAGCAAATGCGCAAGGTTTATTTAACGAACTTAAAAAGAAACAAGCTGGTAAAGACAATAAATTTGAGAAAGTATATAACGATACAAAAGCAATTATTCCATTTAAAAACATTAATCCATTAACTGATAAAAAGTTATGTGCTGCTATGCTAAATATGTACGCACAAGATATAGAGTCTACTATACGCCCCCCGTATTTAGATTCGCTACTAACAGCTTATAAAAATGATGGCGAGGCAATTGCCAATTTTTTATACAACAATAGTAGTTTTACAAACAATGTAAAAGCAAAATTAATGTTTGATGATTTCGAAAAAAATTATCAATTATATGAGCGCGATCCGTTGTATTTATTAGCGAAAGATATTTTTAATTACTATCAGATAACAGTTATTCCACAAGTAAATTATTACGAATTGCAAATAACCGAATTACAAAAAGAGTATGTAAAGGGCTTACGCGAAACGTTGAAAAACAAAAAGTTTTATCCGGATGCTAATAGTACATTGCGAGTGGCGTATGGTAAGGTAGATGATTATTCGCCAAAAGATGGCGTGCAAAATTTACACTACACTACCATTGATGGCATGGTTGAAAAAAATAAAACCGGCGAAGACGATTATTATGTAAAACCACGTTTAGTAGAATTATTTGATAAAAAAGATTTTGGAAATTATGTCGATAAAAACGGAAAACTGCGCATAGCTTTTACCGCCAGTAACCACACTACAGGTGGCAATAGCGGTAGCCCTGTAATAAACGCTAAAGGTGAATTAATTGGTACAAATTTTGATAGAAATTGGGAAGGAACAATGAGCGATATTAATTATAATCCTGCATTTTGCAGAAACATTGTGTTAGATATTCGTTTTACGTTATGGATAGTTGATAAATATGCCGGTGCAGGGTATTTATTAAATGAAATGAAATTGGTTAAGTAGATATTTTGTTATCCTAAGCGAAGTTGAAGGGAAACACAAAAGCGCAAAAAAATGACACAAAGGACGCAAAGAAAAATTTACTGATTTTAATTTACGCCCTCATAAAATTTGGCGTTAAAGTCTTTTGGAGTTAAAATGCGTAGGATTGTGTGTAAACGATTTGGCTGTTTGCGAAGCGATTAACCGTTTAGCTTTAATGCAAAATAGACTTTAGCAAAAGTTTATGAAGACTTGATTTTTTTGTTTCTTTTTGCATCAAGGCAAAAAGAAAAGCAAATTATTTTTATTAAACTAATTTTAAATAAAATGAATATTAAAAACATAAAATTTTTACTAATATTTTGTTGTTGTGTTATCTCAATTAGCAAAACAATTGCCCAACAACCCACTGTAATTAAAATAAAAAAAGAAAGCAATTTAGTAAAGGCAGTTTTTGATAATACCGAATTTAAATTAGTGGTAATGGATAGATTTGGTAACCCAAAAGATAATAAAATAGCGTCATACAAGTTGTATATTAAAACTAAAAAAGATACAAAAGAATTTAAAGGATATAGCAACAGTTTAAGCCCCGAAATGATAAATTATTTAAATAAATTAAAAAAAGCTGCCAAGCTTTTTTTTACCGAAATTAATGTTGAAGAAGAGGATTCTCACTTTACTAAATTACCTGATGTAATTGAACAGTGGTTTCCTAATTGTCAAAATTGTAAATAGTATTAATTACCATTCTTCTTTGTCTGAATTCCCCTCTTGTTTCATAACCGTTTTCAAGTCATCGGTTAGGATTTTAGCATAAGCATAACTTTCAGAGCGAATGTGTTTCCATGTTCTGTCGGTTATTGCCATAGAACCTGCTTCAGGAACTTCTAAATAAATATCGCCACCACTCATGCCTTTTTTAATAGCAACGTGTTTAATATTTTTTACGGTGTAACGGTATTTACCTTCTTTAGCTTCAACAAGAATATCCATCGTAATTTTTCCATCCACATCATTTTCGGGATTTAAATTTTTTTGTTTAAATACAAAAGTTGCGTTGCACGAAACAGATTTACCGGAATTAGTACCACCGGCTTTTATAAATTTTTTAGTTTTTAAGGTGTACCAATTTTGTGCGCGTTTTAAAATTTCGGCTTGAGGTGCCGGCATTAAAGGTGGCAAAGTGTCAGATACCTCTTCAACTGGGGTTTCAACAACAACAGGTATTTTTTTACCTTTTTTACCTTTTTCAGCTACGGTTGGTGTGGCCACAGCAGTTACTTTAGCAGCATATTTGGCACGTTCAACTTCAACCACCACAATATCGCGAATCATTTTTTTCTCATCTTCTTTTTCTTGCGAAAATGAAACGAAATTTGATAATAGTAACGTAAATAATATAATTTTTTTCATTTTATAAATTTTGATTTAAATTATCCTTTAATTGTGCCCAAAGTACAAAAATAAACTTTTTTAGTAAATTTTAGCAAATTGATTTGGGTTAACTTCTGCCATTAAATTATAAATAACATCAAATATATCATCGGCATTTGGTTTACTAAAATAATCTCCATCGCTACCGTAGGCTGGTCTATGTTCTTTACTGGCAATAGTTGCAGGGGCTGAATCTAAAAATTGATACCCTTTTTGTTCTTCTACAATTTTTTGTAGAATATAAGCACTTGCGCCGCCCGGTACATCTTCGTCTAACACCACCAATCGGTTGGTTTTTTGTAAAGATTTAACTACACTGTGGTTAATATCAAATGGCAATAAAGTTTGCAAATCTATCAACTCTACGCTAATATTAAATTTTTGAAGCAATTTAATCGCGTCTTGAGCCACCCTAACGGAGCTGCCATAGGTTACTAAAGTAACATCTGTACCTTCTTGTAACACTTCAGGAATACCTAAAGGTATTTTGTATTCGCCAAAATTACCCGGTTGTTTTTCTTTAAGACGATATGCGTTTAAAGGTTCAACAATTAATGCAGGTTCATCTGATTGTAAGAGTGTATTGTAAAAACCGGAAGCGATTGTCATATTACGAGGAACGCAAATATTAATACCACGACAAGCATGTACTATCATACCCATTGGCGAACCACTGTGCCAAACTCCTTCTAAACGATGGCCGCGAGTGCGAATAATTACAGGTGCTTTTTGTTTGCCTTTGGTACGCCATTGCACGGTAGCTAAATCGTCGCTCATTAATTGAAGCGCGTACAACAAATAGTCTAAATATTGAATTTCCGCAATCGGTCGTAAGCCTCGCATAGCTAATCCTATAGCCTGACCCATTATAGTAGCTTCGCGAATACCGGTATCAAACACACGATGTTCACCGTATTTTAATTGTAAACCTTCTAAACCCTGATTAACACCGCCAATTTTCCCAGAATCCTCACCAAAAATCATAACTTCAGGATATTTTGCAAGAATAGCATCAAAATTATCACGCAAAATTTCTCTACCATCTACTTGTTTTTCGTCGGAATAAACAACAGCATGTGTTGAAATATTTTTTACCTGAAACGCTGATTGCGAACTCAAATGCGAACCGTAACGGTCGTTATTTTCTGCGCGTGCATTTTTTAACCACACAATTAAATTCTCTCTTGCAGTTGAATTTGAATTATGAGTTATTCTTAAAGCGTTTTTAACGGCAGTATGAATATCCTTACGAATAGGTTCTTTTATAGATTTTAACTCATTTGAAATTGCTAAAACTTCATCATTCCCAATTTCTTCAAATAAAGCAGTAACTTGAATTAACTCAATTTTTATAGGTGCTAAATAATTAGCCCAAGCGCTTGTTTTTGCTTGTTTTACAGTTTCTTTTGCTTCTTCTTCAATGGCATTTAACTCCTCATTGTTTGCCAATGCGTTTGCAATAATCCATTCACGCATTTGTTTTACACAGTCAAAATCCAATTCCCATTGTAGGCGCTCTTTACTTTTATAACGCTCGTGACTTCCGCTTGTACTGTGTCCTTGTGGCTGTGTTACTTCTTCAACATGCACTAAAACAGGCACGTGTTCTTCTCTACACACCTTTACGGCTTTTTCGTACGTTTCGCAAAGATGCGCGTAATCCCAGCCTTTGGTTTTAAATATTTCATAGCCTTTTCCACCGTTTTCGCGTTGAAAGCCTTTTAAAACTTCGCTAATACTTTCTTTAGTAGTTTGGTATTTTTTTGGAACGGAGATGCCATGACCATCATCCCAAACACTTACCAGCATTGGCACTTGTAATACACCGGCTGCGTTAATGGTTTCCCAAAACAAGCCTTCGCTAGTGCTGGCATCGCCAATAGTGCCAAAAGCAACTTCGTTACCCTTATTACTGTAATTAGAAAATGGTTCGCTGTGTAAGTCTTTATTAATGCGGTAAAAATGCGAGGCATACGCTAAACCTAATAAGCGCGGCATTTGCGAAGCAGTTGGCGATACATCGCTACTTGAATTTTTTTGATTAACCAACGCTTTAAAGCTTCCGTCTTCGTTTAAACTGTGTGTGCCAAAATGCCCGCCCATTTGGCGTCCACCACTCATGGGTTCAAAATCAATATCGGTATGTCCGTATAAACCGGCAAACCATTGTTGTAAATTTAAAGCGCCAATAGCAAACATAAAAGTTTGATCGCGATAGTATCCACTTCTAAAATCACCGTTTTGAAACACTTTGCTCATAGCAATTTGTGCCAATTCTTTACCATCACCAAAAATGCCAAATTTTGCTTTTCCGGTTAATACTTCTTTTCTACCCAACAAACTTGCTTGCCGGCTTTCGTTAATTAATTTAAAATCGTGTAAAACAATTTTTTTAAAATCGTCGAAACTTAAGTTTGCTTTTGCGGCGGCGGTATCTTGCGTATTCATTTTAGTTAATGCTATAACACAAATATAATGTAATTGTATAAATGATAAAAATTGTTTTGGGAAATTATTTTGGACTCCGAATTAAAACTTTTTAGTCACCCTGAACTCGATTCAGGGTCTCTGAACTAAAATATTAAGAACTGAGTTGCAGAATAAAGTTCAGCATGACCTTACTTTTTATATAAAAAATTAAAAATGAGCTAATATTAAATTATTTACTGTAAGGTCTTAAATACACGGGCTTGGTTTAGCCACACATGAAACGCAGTAATAATTGCTTTTTAAAATTGAGGTAGTGCATCAATTTTTGTAATATGCTTTGTAAGCTACGGATATTATTTTCAATTCAACGGAGCAATTTAGCCAGTTGGTGGAGGTTAAAGTGGGTTAATTAGTGTCAACGTATTTTTTGATAAAATTTAGTCTGTTTAATAATTTTTTACCGCCAGCCTCTGTTAAATAAGGTATCCATGCCTGCGCAAAC
>JAYVGH010000170.1:0-1602 GCA_043772435.1 Bacteroidota bacterium | reverse complement strand
TTTGGCGTCCCGATAGCTATCGGGATAAATTTCGCTATATCTTTTTGGCAAAAAAAGCCAAAAAGGATGCCACTGCCATCGTTAACGCTCTGCATTTGTATAAAACTCTCAGTATTATATATTTAAAATAATATAACAATTAAACGCAAAGTAATTATAAAGCCCAATATTACTGCTATTAGGTAATGGTATTGGGTATTAAAACCAAAAAATGGTTGTTAATGTTGTATTATAATTTGCTTTATGGTGGTTTCTTTATCTTCAATAATATGGAGAAAGTAATTAACGTTGGCTAAGTTTCGTATGTAAACAGTAATGTTTTTTCGGCAGCTTTGTTTTGTTGCTGACTAATTTTATTGCTTTTATCATCGTATAAGACTATCTAGAAGGGTATGGATTCTGACCTTGGCATTGTTTCTGGGCTTAAAACGCTATTGGTTTTTAAAGTTGTTTTGGAGCTCTACATAACAGTTAATTGCGTTCGATTATCAAACTATGCTATAATTTGATGTAAAGGAATATTATTTACAATTATAAAGCGTTAACAACGATAGCGGTATCTTTTTTTAACGCCTTAGGTCGCCTTTAAGTCATAGCCGTAAATACTTTTTGTAACTATTTAATTTTCAATTACTTTAAGGGTATATTTAATCAGCTCACTTTTTTTGAAAGAGAGCTTGTTTTTTATTTCTTATTTATCATTTTTAAAAACGCTTTTTAAATTAAAAGCGAGACTTTGTTGAATAAGTTCCTCTCTTTTTCCTTTATACGTACACTTATCATACAATATATTATATCAAATATTTGTTGTTGACATTGCTTCCCTTTTTTATTTCTAAATCGTGGTTGGTAGCTAGAAAACTGAAAAGTTTTTGTATAGTATTTTTAATTTCAGTTTTACCTTTTCCAACTATTGCGGTAATTTTAAATGCTTTTAATTGCAAGCTAATAAAGCATTTAGCAAAACTCAACAGTTTGTTTTCAATGTTGTATTTGGTTATTTTGGTAATGTGTTATAATTTTAATGAATGAGCATTAACAGCAGTGGAGAGTTATGAGTATTAACCAGCGTTTGTATTTCATCTGATGTGTTTTGTTTATGCTCTAGCTGATTTCCATTGTTTAAACACTAATTCAATTTGCCGTCGCAATCTTTAAATATTATTAATGGCTTGGGGTGGCAAATTCCGTTATTTATTATGGTTATGTAACAATTAAATGAGTGCCTATGGGGGTACTGGACCCGCATTGTGCAGCCCTTTTTACGGTTTTCTTTATTGTTTTTTCTGATGCGTTTTTCAAACGCATTTTTATGTAACGGCACAACAATTAATTGGGGGCATATTTTTTTTTCTATAAACACCTCAATTTTTTAAGGATTGCATCCTATTTTTTTATATTTTTATACTCCTTTTCAAAGTTAAGAGGCATATATACGTTATTATAAAGTTCAAAAACAGCGTTTTGAATGTTTAATTTTGAAACAAAATAGGCAAGATTTTCTACTATAGATTCAAATATATTTAAACCAGAATAGCCTCAATCTCGCAAAATTAAATCCCTGGTTTAAATCTTGTTCATCGTTAAGTGAGCATCTAATCT
>JAYVGH010000169.1:0-18032 GCA_043772435.1 Bacteroidota bacterium | reverse complement strand
CGAGCACCATCGCTACATACCAATTTAGCATAAAAAATACCTTCTACCAAATTATAAATTAATACTTCGCTTACTTTTACATCAAATGTTTCGGCAAAGGCTTTAAATAAATCGTGCGTTAAAGGTCTGCTAGGACTCATTTTTTCCAACTCAATTGCAATGGCTTGCGCTTCAAAGCCCCCAATAATAATCGGTAAGCGACGAGTACCTGCACTTTCGCCAAGCACTAATGCATAAGCCCCACTTTGGGTTTGGCTATAAGATAAGCCTACAATTTCTAAACGTACTTTTTTCATTAAAAATTACAAAACTAAATATAATAAAAAATAATTAGTTTTGATTGGCTTTAAATTTTTTTACTGCTTCTGTTAGCTTTGGTAAAATCGCAAACGCGTCTCCAACTATACCGTAATCGGCCGATTTAAAAAATGGAGCTTCTTTATCGTTATTAATTACCACTATAGTTTTACTATTATTTACACCCGCTAAATGCTGTATAGCACCGCTAATACCAATTGCAATGTATAAATTTGGACGGATTGCTATACCTGTTTGCCCCACATGTTCGTGGTGCGGACGCCAGTGCATATCTGCCACAGGGCGAGAACAGGCTGTAGTTGCATTTAATGCTTTTGCCAAGTCTTCAACTATACCCCAATTTTCAGGACCTTTTAAACCACGCCCCGCACTTACTACTAACTCTGCTTCCGGTAAAGGAATCATGCCCGCAACATCGGTTGATTTTGTTTCTTTTATTACTATTCTTGATTGAACAGCAGATAATTCTATAGAAAAATCAACTACAGTAGCTTTATTGTCACCTAATTTTACAGGAAAACTGTTTGCAGACAGGGAGATAATTTTAACATCGCTATTAATAATATAAATAGCAGTGGCTTTGCCCGAAAATACGTTTTTCTTTACTTCTAAAGTGCTTCCACTTACAACCGGATAATCAACAGCACCCGCTACCAAACCCGCTTTTAGTTTAGCCGAAAGGCGTGGAGCAACTGATTTACCTGTAATGTCAAACGTAAAAATAATTAGTTTAGCGTTTTCAGATGTAACGGCTTGCTCTAAAGCAACAGTTATATAAATGCTATCCGAATTTAATTTATCGTTTTTTACAGATAAGATTTTTGTTGCGCCGGCCTTACCAATTTCTTCTAATTGAGTTGCATCTGCATTATTTACAAAAGCAGTAACTGTTGAACCTGTTAATTCTGCAATTTTAGATGCATAATTTAAACACTCTAACGATGCTTTTTTAACTCTTCCTTTATTAATTTCAGTATAAACGAGTATCGACATATTTTTAATTTTTAATCTTAATTTTTAATTAAATTACTTTTGCTTGTGTGTGCAATAAATTAACTAATTCGTCAATATTATTTTCATCAATCATTTTACAAGTAGTTCGACCTGCGCTTAATGTAAACGATTTAATTGAAGTAAGTGGAGTTGAATTCGTAGCTGCAACAACAGTTAAAGGTTTAGTGCGGGCGGCCATAATGCCTCGCATATTTGGTATGCGTTGCTCGGCCATGCCTTTTGCAGCGCTTAAAACCATTGGCAATTCGCATTCAACAATTTGTGTGCCTCCGTCAATATCATGTTCAATAGTTGCTTTATTTCCAACTATATCTAATTTTGTAGCTAATGACACGAATGGTAAATCTAAAACACCGGCAACAATTGCGCCTACACTGCTACCGTTATAATTAATGGTTTCTTTACCAACCATAATTAAGTCGTAGCTATTTTCTTTAGCGTACTTAGCAATTTGTTCACCAACAAAAAAAGCATCAGGTCCTTCAGCATCAATACGCACAGCATCATCAGCTCCAAGGGCTAAACCTTTGCGAACAGTTGCCTCGCTATCAACTAAACCAACATGTATAATAGTAACTTTTTCTGCAATATTTGCTTCTTTAATTTCAAGGGCTCTAACTAGGGCATACCATTCATCGTATGGATTAATTACAAAAGTAACTCCGGCAGAATTAAATTTTGTGTCACCATCTGTAAACTGAATTTTAGTGGTGGTATCGGGAACATTGCTTATGGCAACTAAAATTTTCATATATAGGTTTTTTATTATTTTTTAATCGTAAGATGGAATGCGCCATCTTCATTACATTTTTTGACCGCTATTTCATACTATTTTAAAATTTTTAATGACTGCGAATTTAACAAAATATATACTGATAAACTCTAATTTTTTTAAACGTATTTAAACACTAGTACATAAAAAGCTATTTTTGTTAAAAATTTGCAAAAGAACAGTAAATTTTCTAAATTTGCTTTTTAGGTGTTTAAAAACAAAAATATAAAAATTCTTGCATCGAGCTTTTTAGTAATGATGGCTTTGTGGGTGGCAACTCCAAAGGTTTATATACATAACTTATTAAATCACAATCACGATACAACCATTGAGGTTGACGGAAAAACCAAATTACAAGAAAAAAGTACTGATGACTGTAATTTTGAAAAATATAACACACCTTCTCACTTTAACGTATTTAAATTTTTAAACAGTTTTATCCCTTCTAAACCTCAAAGCTTATTCGGTGCTGTTAAAACACGGGCAAATTTAGCTTCCAAATCTAACGCAATTTATTTATTGCGTGCGCCTCCAATTACCGCATAACAATAAGGCTTACATTTTCTTAAAAATTAATTTAATTAATTGCTGTATTAATTTATTTTAATTGCCTTTCGCTATTTTTTTAGAGTTCTAAAAAAAAATTAAAATCATTTTACTTAAAAAACATTTAATCATTTAATTGCATCAATATGTTTTTAAAAAAACAAATAGTATTTATTGTCCTAACACTTTTAGGTGCAGGTATTAAATCGCAAACCTGCAATTTAGTATTAAAAGGGCATGTAATAGATGATGATAATAACGAACATTTGGGTTTTGCTGTTGTAAAATTAATTTCGCCGGAAAAAATAATTCAAACAAATTTAAATGGCGAGTTTGCTTTTACTAATTTGTGTGAAGGTAATTACCAATTATTTATTCAACATGCAGGCTGTAAGGATACATTAATGAATGTAGTACTTAATTTAAAAACAAAAAAAGTTATTGTTAAACTTCCTCACAGCATTAATAATTTAAACGAAATTGATGTGATGGATAAACGTTTAGATATGAAAAAAACACAAACCGAAACACAATTAACACCCGAAGAGATTCAAAAAACCAAAGGACAAAACTTAGGTGATGTGTTAAAAAACATTACCGGTGTAACTGTATTAAATACGGGTGCTACCGTTTCAAAACCTATGTTACATGGCATGCAGGGCTACAGACTATTAATTTTAAATAATGGCATTAGGCAAGAGGGTCAACAATGGGGTAACGAACATGCCCCCGAAATTGACCCATTTATTGCCAAAAAACTATCGGTTATAAAAGGCGTAAATGCAATACGCTATGGTAGCGACGCTATTGCGGGTGTAGTTTTGGTTGAACCTGATGAGTTGCCTGATACGGCTGCTATTACGGGTGAGGTAAATTTAGTAGGTTTAAGTAACGGACAAACAGGCGCTACTTCAGCAATTTTACAAGGTTATTTTAATAAATTACCCGGTTTTAGTTGGCGTGTGCAAGGTACGCTTAAAAAAGGCGGTAACGTAAAAACACCCACTTATTATTTAAACAACACCGGTTTAGAGGAAAAAAATTTCTCTTATGCGTTAGGTTATCATCGTAAAAAATTTGGAGTAGAGTTATATTACTCACAATTTAATACCAAAATAGCTGTTTTTAAAGGAAGCCACATTGGTAATTTAACCGATTTGCAACTTGCATTAAATCAAAATAAACCAGTTGATAGCCTGGCAATATTTACTTATAGCCTTGATAGACCTTATCAAATTACCGAACACGAATTAATTAAAGGCTTAGCGCATTATCATTTTTCGCCAAAATGGCGAGCTAAAGTGCAGTATGCCTGGCAATACAATATTAGACAAGAATATGATTTAAGGCGACTTACCAGTGTTGAAAAAGAAACCGGAATTATAGCACCTGATTTAGATTTAAACATCACCTCTCAAACCATTGATGCTATTGTTGAACATGATAACATAAAATTATTTAGAGGCATGTATGGCGCAAGTTACATGCAGCAAAGCAATGTTTATGTAGGTAGATTTTTTATTCCAAATTATTTAAATAACACCTGGGGGGCTTTTGCTACTGAGCGTTACGTAATGCCACATGCTGAGATTGAAGTTGGCGCACGTTATGATGAAAAATACCTACAGTCGTATTTTTACGAAGCAAAAGTATGGACTGAACACGTACGAAATTTTAAAAATTACACGTATAATGCAGGTTTTATTTGGAAACCCGATACTGCTTTTAATTTATTTATTAATGCTGGCTCTGCATGGCGAGCACCTGCTCCAAACGAATTGTATAGTAATGGTATTCACCAAGGTGCCGGCGGTATTGAGCGTGGCGACGATAACTTAAAAAAAGAAACCTGTTATAACATTACAACAACCGGTATTTACAAACGAAAAAAACTGAATGTAGAACTAACAGTCTATCATAATTTATTTAATAATTTTATTTATTTAAATCCCACAAATACTTTAGAGTTAACCATTAGAGGTGCTTTTCCTGTATTTAATTACCAACAAGCTAACGTAAGAATTAGCGGGATTGATTTTAAAACTAATTACTCATTTAATAAATATATTGAAGTAACGCTAAAGGGAATGATTGTTAGAGCATGGAATTACAGCATTAAAGACCATTTAATTTACATGCCTGCCGATAGGGGCGACGTGCAATTAAAATTAAAATTTCCGGCGTTAAAATTTTTAAAAAATAATTCGTTACAACTAAATAATTCGTTTGTTGCCAAACAATGGCGTGCGCCTTCGGATGTTGATTTTGCTCCACCTCCACCAGCCTATTATTTATTAGGTGTTGACGTTGGAACACAACTACACATTAAAAATCAAAAGTTACTTATAAATTTTAGCGCAACTAATTTATTAAACACCCGCTACCGCGAGTATTTAGATAGATTCAGATATTACTGCGATGCAGTTGGAGCATCTTATAACATAAAATTAACCATACCATTAACTTTTTATGATAAAAAATAATATAAACCTAAAATAACAAACATGAAAACAACAAAAATAATTGCTTATGCGTTAGTTGTATTATTTCTAACATCTACATCCTGTAAAAAAAATAAAAAAACCGACCCTATTCAACCTCCAGCGCCAACTCAACCACCAATTGAATTAATTACAACCATGAAGGTTATGATTAACAACGGTACGGTTACAACAACTTATCAGTTTAAAGACCCTGATGGTGATGGTGGAATACAGGCTTTTTATGGACCCGGTACTACGTCGCTTTCTACCCAAGCTGATTCTGTTATTAACTTATTAGCAATTAAAAATTATACAGTATATATTTTATTGTTAGATGAAACTAAAACCCCGGTAGATACAATTAGCAAAAAAGTTTCGGAAGAAGGTGCAAACCACATGTTCTTTTTTAACCAAAGCAACCCAATTGGGGCGGCACCTAACTCATCGGTGGTAATTGCAGGTACAAATTTAACCATTAAGTATTTAGACACCGATGGCGCTGCAACTTCACGTGCCATAGGTTTAACAACACAATGGATTACGGGCTTAACAACAACTACTAAAAAAGAAGTGAAAATTACTTTACGCCACCAACCAAGTGTAAAGGATGGTACTTATGCACCAGGCGATACAGATTTAGAGGTACCGTTTAAAATAAAAATTAATTAATTTTTAATAAAAAATGGCTTATTTTAAGCCATTTTATTTTTTTAAGAAACTAATATTAAACAATGGGAGGAGGCACATTCATAAATAAACTTGCCAACTCGGGTTGCATTTCTGCCATTGCCCAATTTGCCATTCCATTTTTCCAAACCATACTGGTTTTGGTTAACTGTGCACTAGCAGCCATTGCTTGTAATTGTTGTAAGCTAAATGGCCCGGCTTGTGCACCATTTACAACTACGTGAAACTGAATTAATGGTGGCGGAACTGAATTATTATTATTGTTTTGGTTAGTGTTATTCATACCTGTTTGGTTAAACATATTTGTCATCATATTGCCCATACCCATACCTACACCCATGCCTATACCTGCACCACCTAAACCTTGATTATTAGCGGCATCTTTAATAGCGTTAGCTGTATTAAATTGGGCTAATTTGTTCATGTCAATAGCATTTAAACGTGAGTAATTGAAAATTTCTTTTTTCAATTCTTCTGGCATACTTACATTTTCTACTAAAAATTTAGTAATAGTTAAACCGTATTCTAAAAAGTCAGCGTTTAATTTATCTTGCCCTAATTTGCTAAGCTCGTCCATATTAGCGGCAAATTTCTCCACAGGAATATTTCCTTCACCAACAGCATCTGTAAACTTAGTTACAATCATACTACGCAGTTGTTCCGCAACTTCTTCGGTTGTAAAATTTTCGTTCGTACCTGCAATTTCTCTAATAAATTTACCGGCATCGGTTACTCTAAAAGCAAAGCTACCAAAACTGCGTAACTCAATCATACCAAAACGATCATCGCTAAGTATTATTGGATTTTTAGTTCCCCATTTTTGGTCAATAAATTGTTTTGTACTTATATAAAACACATCTACTTTAAAAGGGCTGTTAAAGCCATATTTCCAACCTTTTAGTGTTGAAAGCAAAGGCATATTATTTGTATTTAACTCGTACATGCCCGGCTGAAAAATATCGGCAATTTTACCTTCATTCATAAATACGGCTACCTGACTTTCTCGCACCGTAAGCTTTGCACCATTTTTAATTTCGTTTTGAAAACGAGGAAATTTATATACGATCGTATCTTTTGTATTATCAACCCATTCAATGATGTCGATAAATTCATTCTTAAGTTTATCAAATAATCCCATTATGTTTAGTTTTTTAGTTGAGTAAATATAAATGTTTTTTCAGTTTATAAAACTAAAACAATATTAAATTTTATTAATAAAATTTAGAGAGTTGGGAAAATAATTTATGGCTGAATGGCTGACGGGTCGGCTACCTTTTCGGTTTTTGCAAAATTAAAACTTAGCGTAATGCGCCAGGTGCGCTGTAATGGGTTGTTTAATACTGTTGGTATAAGGTAAGATCCATCAATTGTAATTTTACTATATTTTACGCCCATTCCCATAGTAAAATACTGGCGTGCGCCTTTGGTTTTAGGTTCGTAAAAATAACCGGTACGTATTGCAAATACATCGTTATAAACGTATTCTAAACCTGTATTAATGTTAATTTCTTGTAGTTCTTCTTTAAAACCACCCGGTGCATCGTAAAACGATTGAATAATGCCTTGGGCTACGGGTACGTTAGGATCTTTTCCTTTTAATATAACATTCGCATTTGTAGCAGGGTCTTTTACAATTTCTGATTGACCTAAAGCATTTACCGTAGTTTGATAAACTGGTGGAGAAGGGACTAATAATTTATTAAAATCTAAATATACCCCAAAAGTGTTACTAGCGTCAATTTCGGTTTTTAAACCTCCGCCCAAACGCATATTAATAGGAATATAATTAGCTACAGTACTGTATTTAATTTTTGCACCTAAGTTGGTAATTGCCAAACCTGCTGTTGCGGTGGCTTTTTTATCACTTAATTTAAATTTATTGCTTTTGAAAAACATACTAATATCTACGGCTACTGTTTGCGCGGCATTGCCCTGCGAGCCTTGAAAAAAAACTCTGCTAATACCAGAATTGATGTATCGGGTTGCAATACCCAACGCAAAAGTTTGAGATAATTTTTGCGAAAATGCTAAATCTATTGCAAATTCGTTTGGTTTAAAATCTCCGGTTTTAGTACCGTCTTGGCTTGTTAACTCTATATTTCCTAAACTAAAATAGCGTAAAGAAGCGCCAACGGCTTGGTTTTTATTTATTTTAGAATACCCACCTAAATAATATAAATTAATATCTGGTACTAATAAGCGTAACCATGGGGTTACCGTAAATCCTACGCCAAATTTTTTGTCTTGAAAAGCTAATTTGCTTCCGTTCCAGTGAATAGAATTAATATCTGGGTCGGTAGCAACACCCACATCACCCATTGCGCCTTGCTTGCTATCAGGGCTAATCATTAAAAATGGCACCGCGGTAGTTATGGGATTTATAGTTTGCCCGCCTAATTGTTGAGCACTAGAGATTTGAGCTTTAAAACTAAAACTGATTAAAATGCCGCCTATTATTAAAAAAATCTTTCTCATTGCTATTACAACGCCAAATATACTAATTTAGTATAACTAATTTTTCGATTTTTTCGGCTTTTTTGCTATCATAAGTTAAAATAGCTAATTTATAAACGTACACTCCGCGTGCCAATTTATCACCAAATTCGTCTTTTCCGTCCCAATCTATACCCTCAGGTCTAAATCCTTCGCAGCTAACAATTCGCTGTAATGTTTTAACAATTTTTCCGGTAATTGTAAATATTTGAACAGTTACTTTTAATGGATTACAGGCTTGGTTATATTCAAAAAAGAATTTTGTATGATTACTAAACGGATTCGGATAATTTAAAATACGATTTAAAGCCATTTCGCCGCTATTTGCCACAACAAAATCGCTATAAATAATATTTGAATTGTTTTGTATATCCCATACTTTAAAAGTTATACGGTGGTTACCTTCGCTTAATTCATCAAAAGGATAACGCACTTTGCCGCTTTGATAACTGTTTAAGTTAGCTTCATAAAAATCGTTTAAAACAATAGGTTTACTGGTATTTTGGTCAAGTACAACACTTATATCGTGTCCAATACCGGTTCCAACAGTATTTATACCGCTACTATCGGTTAAGTTAGCATACAATATAGGTTTTTCGTTAGTTGTACCGCCGTTTACAAAATTCTTGTCATTTAAATATAAATTTATTTGCGGGCCATCATTATCAATAACAACGTTTTGTGATGATGCCCCCCCTACTATAATACGACTATAAGAACCCGCAGCATCTAATATTCCATTTGTGGCATAATAACTTATTCTACCAATTCCTGCAGCAAAACTAATATCTTTAGGTACAATAAATGTAAACGAAAAATCGCCATTTTTTACTTCAGATTTACCCCGGTATAAAATATTTTTTTGTAATTTAAATTGAAATGGAATTAAACTTGCTGAGCTAACCGAAGAAGCCGCATCATTTAACAAACAGGTAACGGTTTGTTCTTTATCAAAAACAGAGGGATAAATAATACCATTAAAATTTGTTTGTTTTACCCCGTTGGTATCAGTAATAGAGCCGGCAATAGTAATTTTGCTAAGGGCGCCTAAGGTATCTGAACTGGTAACGGTAACCGCGGTATTATTTATTTTATTTGTTTTTATATTTAGGGTAGGGTAGGCAAGCGTTAGGGCAGGGTCGCCTAATAAATGAAAATTTGCAAAAGTAATATCTTGGAGTAACGATGCTTTAGTTTGTCTAATAATATCACCCAAACATGGTTTATTACCATTTGGTAATTTTTTAAACATATACTCAAACAATTTAAAGTTTAATGTTTTGTTTGTGTTTGAGAAAGCAAGTCTACACGTTGTAAATAAAGCAATTGCGGCGCCTTTTGAACTTAATAAACACAACTCACCGGCCGAAGTTCTGTTGGGATCATCGTATCTGCTAAATTCGCAGGTAGCGGTAATAAAAAGGCTTAAATGATTAAAATTATTCCAGCTATTTATAGTTTCAATATCTACGGCACGTTCTGAAGTTAACCCAACTTCGCCACCATGCCCGGTGTAATTAAATATTAAGGCTCCTTTATTAATTCTTCTATTTAAATCATTTATTAAATCGGGGTAGCGTTGCCCTCCGGGTGTAGAAAATTGTTGATAAGAATCGAGATACATTTTATCTATATTAAGATTTTGGTTCGAAGTTTTTACCGCATCAGCCAGCTCATTAGCATCATTCATGTGCAAAGCTCCATCTTCATCGTCGCCTAAAAATATTAACCAATTTCGCCAATCTCCAAGCGCACTTTCATTTGCTTGATTGCAATTTGTAGGATTTGCGTCACTAATAGTAAAGTTTGTTTCTTTTTTGTAATAATTTTCAATTTTATTAACAACTGCATCCATTTCTGAAGAAGTATGGCACATAAGCCTTCCAACTCCAATATCAATAGCACCGCCAATGCCTGCTTCACCTGCAGCGTCATAGCCCTCATTCAAATCCATTAAACCGTAAAAATCATCAGTAGCAGTACTACGTAAACTTTGATTTGATTCAAAACTTTGGTATGTAGGTATTAAATTAGTATTATTTGTTAAATTTCTATTTCTGTTATAATAAGATCCATCTCCTAAAAGTGCAAGGTATTTTACTTCTTTACCACTTAATATATTGCGACTGTACAACATTCTAACAAAATCTCGTATTGCACTTGCCTCAGGTTTACCACTTCCAAATTCGTTGTATATTAAATCGGTACTTGCAATGGCGTATGTAAAACCCTCTTGTTGTTGGTGAAGAGTTGCAAGGCGTTGCGCATGCTGCATAAACATTGGGTGGGTAATAATTACATAATCGGCTTGTTGAATGGCGTGTAAATTTTGATTTGCTATTTTGCTTAAAAATTTAGGTTTGTAATAATCGGTTGGTAAACTTATAACATACTCGTTTAATGAATTTGAAGTAGCGGTAAAGGAAAGCGCCGCGCCAGCACTTGTATATAGCTGGTTATACGGATTTAATGGATCGGTTACATTCCAAATGGATACTGTATTTGTAATAGGATGTGTTATTGAATAATTACAAATATTACCTAATGCGGTAATTCGGGTATCTCTAAATTGAAATTGTTTAGTATTTACAGTAATGCTTCTGCGAGCATTAACAGTTAAGTAATCTAACCAACCGGTAGCATTAGCGTTTTGTTTTGTAATTGTAACATTAATTGCATTTGAATTATTATTTAAAGCATTTGCGGTTGCTAATTGTATATCGGCAAATTTGGCTAAATAAGCATTTATATTAAACCCGGTAGCAAGCATATTTAAATTAATACCATTACCACTTGTTAAAAAGTTTACATTGCTTAAACTGCGTCCGGCAAGTCTTACACTATAAATAATACTATCGTTAGTAATAAAATTTCCGTCATTCCAATTATACGAATAAGAATTAGTTACATCAAAAAACTCACCAAATAATTCTCTCCCGCTTTTAATAAAGTTAACATTATCTTCCTCGTGGAAGGCATAAAAATCATAAGTACTTGTATTTGTATTTGCAATATTTGATAATGAGTTTACAGAAGCAATCCGTTTACCAAGTCCTAAATCAGTAGTAATAAAATAAAAACTAGAGTCACCGTACAAATTTTTTTCTTGTTTAAATTTCAACCCTTGTGTTGAGGAAACCCTATTCCATTTTGTTGTGCCGGTTGCATAAAACAATACGTAATCGCTATTATTAAAAATACCATCTGCTTCTCCTACAACTTGTATTGCATTTTCTTGTAAATCGTCATACCTAAAATCGCCATTTCGTTCGGCTGTCATTTTACCGCCATTTCCAAAAACGCGAATATTTTTAGGGTCTAAGGTTGAAATATCAATACCCATTGATTTAAAAAAATCTTTATCTAATTTATACACGCCATTTTGTGTTAGCCCAATTTTATACCAGGTTCCGCTTGCTAAAACCGAATTATTAGAAAAAGAGTTAACACTACTAGGCGCGCGGTTATTATCTGTAGATAGTGTCCAATTAATATCGTAATCGATTAATTCTTCAATTTGATTTTGATTATTTAACCGAAAAGGAATTAGTGAATTATGGTTTAAATTTTGGTTTTTAGATAAGCTGTTTTGCGCAGATAATTCAAAATTTGGCGTTAAAAATTGTTGTAAATATTTTTTTATAGCACTTGCATGAGGTTCGCTAACTACTTGTGTTTGCTTTATAATTAGTGCAGCTGTTGCATTTTGGTTATAATTTGTAGTTTTTGATACAATATAATAAGGTAAATTATTTTTTTTAAAATCATAATGCGCATTCTTTACCTGTAGTTTTAAAAAAATAGAATCTATTAGTGTTGAAGTTTCAATGTTGGAAGTATTATTTTTTAATAGATTTTCATCAATATTATTTTTTGTAATAATATTTGAAACTTTTTGTTGCCCAAAACCGTTAAGCAAATAACAAAATGATAAAATTGTAAATAATTGAGTGCGATTCATAATAAATTTGGAATATACATCAAATAAACGTTTATGATGTAAAATTATTGTTGTTAAATTATTTTTATTATTTAAATTATTTGTTTATATTTGTAAAATAGCTTTGTTTAACTTTTTTTATGATTAAACGCATACTGTTACCATTTATCCTATTTATAGGCCTTTTAAGCGATTTAAAAGCTCAGGATCCCCAATTTACGCAATTTTATGCGAATCCTTTGTATTTAAATCCCGCATTTGCAGGAACCGCACGTTGTCCACGTATTTGTATGAACTATCGTAACCAATGGCCAAATTTATCAGGCACTTATGTAACTTATTCCGCAGCCTACGATATGCATATTAACGCTTTAGCCGGCGGTATTGGAGCCATGGTTACTACCGATGATCAAGCCAAAGGAACATTAAAAACAACTAATTTTAGTTTATTATATTCTTATTTAGCACCTATTAACCGTACTTTTTCTTTAAAATTTGGTATCCAAGCTACTTATCTTCAAAAATCGTTAGATAAAACTAAATTAAATTTTGGCGATATGATTGATGCTCGCAGAGGATTTGTTTGGAATACTAACGAAGCAGTTCCTTCTCAAAGTAAAAAAAATGTTGATTTTTCAGCTGGACTTTTGGGCTACAGTAAAAATTACTTTTTTGGTTTTGCTGCCCATCACATTAACCAACCCGACGAAGGTTTATTGGGCTCTTCAAAACTTCCGGCTAAATTTACAGGTCATGCCGGCGCAATTATTCCTTTAGAAAAAGGAAATGAAAGTTACCTATCACCAAATATTTTATTTCAGGCACAACAAAAGTTTCAACAACTTAATATAGGTTTATATTATGTAAAAGGCTCTTTTGTGGCAGGTTTATGGTATCGTAATGCAGATGCTGTTATTGTATTAGTAGGAATACAAAATGCTAACTTTAAATTTGGTTATAGTTACGACGTAACTGTCTCAAAATTAAGCGGTAACACAGCTGGTTCTCACGAAATTTCTCTACAAATTCAGTTTGAGTGTAAACAAAAGCGTAAAAAGTACAGAACCATTAGTTGTCCATCTTTTTAATTATTTTTGTAACCTTTTTAAAAATATAACGTTATAGTCCTATAATATTAAAACAATATGAAGTTAAATTGGATAAAAAACCGAAAAGTAGCATTTGCAGTATTAGCTGTTGCTGGTTTTTCGTGTTCGCAAGAACGCTCTCCTGTTACAGGTTGGGCATATAACGATCCTACAAACGGAGGTTTTGAAAAACCACCCTACGAAGAGCAAGAAACCGGTCCTGGTTTAGTGCTTATTGAAGGTGGTAGTTTTTCAATGGGTCGTACCGAAACCGATGTTACTTACGAATGGAACAATGTGGCACGCCGTGTTACTATTTCTTCATTTTATATGGATGAAACCGAAGTAAGCAATTTTTCATACTTAGAGTATTTGTGGTGGACACAACGTGTGTTTGGCCCAACTTTTCCGGATATTTATTACAAAGCCTTACCCGATACTTTAGTTTGGCGCGAAAAATTAGCGTACAATGAGCCTTTTGTAGAGTATTATTTACGTCACCCGGCTTACCGCGATTATCCGGTAGTAGGTGTAAACTGGTTACAAGCTAACGATTTTTGTGCTTGGAGAACTGACCGTGTAAATGAATTTATTTTAATTCGTGAAGGTTTAATAGATCACGTTCCAAATCCGTCTGATCAAGATTATTTTAGTACCGAAGCTTATTTATCAGGTAAATGGCAAGGACAATTAAAACAAAAATTACCCTCGTTTGATGAACAAAACCCTGAGCGTGATGTACGTATGGAAGATGGTATATTTTTACCAAAATACAGATTACCAACTGAAGCTGAGTGGGAATATGCTGCTTATGGCTTAATTGGAAATACAATTGGCGAGCGTATAACTGATCGTCGTATTTACCCTTGGAATGGACATGGTGTTCGTAATTCAACTGACAAATACATTGGACAAATTAACGCTAACTTTGTGCGTGGCGCCGGTGATTACATGGGTACTGCAGGCTTTTTAAATGATAATGCCGACATTACTGCACCGGTTTACAGTTACTGGCCAAACGATTACGGCTTGTATAATATGAGTGGTAATGTTTGCGAATGGGTTATGGATGTTTATCGCCCTAACACTTTACAAGATGCTGATGAGTTTCGTCCTTTTCGTGGTAATGTGTTTACTACTCAAAAGCGCGACAGTACTACTTTAATTGGTGGTTTAGGTGGCGAAATTTTAACAAACGTTGATGGGCCAATTTATCAAAAATTCAATCACAAAGTTAATAACCCTTCGGCTCATGGTACAAGTATCGATCCTGTTGAGGTTACTGATAGCGTTTTAACAATTATGACAAAAGACCCAAGCGGTAATACTTATAATAATGCAACGCCGGAAGGTAAGTCCGATATTCCTGGTCGTGTACAATGGCGCGAAGTGAGTAGTGCTGTAAGTACCGATAATTTAGATGAGCGTAGAAACTATAAAACAGCCGATTATATTAATTATATGGATGGCGATGTAAACTCTAGTATTTACTATGCCGAAGGTGAAGATGCTTATTCTGACAAAGCTGACAAGTTAATGTACGAATATGCAAAAACAAGTTTGGTTAACGATAAAAGCCGTGTTTACAAAGGTGGTAGCTGGAGAGACCGTGCTTATTTCTTAAATCCGGGTACTCGTAGATATTTAGATCAACGTCAAACGTCTGCCTGGTTAGGTTTTCGCTGTGCTATGACACGTGTGGGTAGCCCTGTTGGCTTAGGAAAATAATTATTAAAAAAAATTGCTTTTTTGT
Organism: Bacteroidota bacterium; assembly: GCA_043772435.1. Classification (GTDB taxonomy): domain Bacteria; phylum Bacteroidota; class Bacteroidia; order B-17B0; family Aurantibacillaceae; genus Aurantibacillus. The sequence goes on along the minus strand of JAYVGH010000169.1, from coordinate 2,938 downwards.
CGTTGGACATCATTTTATTAAATGCTCATTTACAAAGTAAATTCCGCTTTTAAAAATTTGTCAGCCTAAAAAAATCTAATTTTTAAAAATGATTAAATAGTAATAAAAATATTAAAAAACCCTTAAGTTTGTGCTTAAGGGTTTTTATTTTTTAATTCTTATATGTCGGCAAAAAATTCAATAGAAGAAATTTACAAGCATTTTATTAATGCTAATCAACAAGTATGCACTGATACCCGTAAATTAATAAACGGTAGCATATTTTTTGCATTAAAAGGCGATAATTTTAACGCGAATGAATTTGCCCAAAAAGCCATAGAGGCGGGTTGTGCTTATGCAATAATTGACGAAGAAAAATATGCTACTAACGATAAACTAATTTTGGTTAACGATGTATTAAAAACCTTACAACAACTGGCAAATCATCACCGTCTGCAATTTAAAATACCATTTTTAGCAATAACGGGCAGCAATGGAAAAACTACAAATAAAGAATTAATAAACGCAGTACTTTCAAAAAAATTCAATACGCTAGCCACAGCAGGAAATTTAAATAACCACATTGGTGTTCCTTTAACTTTATTAAGTGTTACAAATCAACATCAATTTGCTATTATTGAAATGGGAGCAAACCATGTGGGAGAAATTAATGAGCTGTGCCAAATTGCCAATCCTGATTATGGTTTAATTACAAACATTGGTAAAGCACATTTAGAAGGCTTTGGAGGCATTGAAGGCGTTATAAAAGGGAAAACAGAATTGTATAAATTTTTAAAAGTTAAAGATGGCGAAGTGTTTATACATGGCGATGACCAGTTATTGCACGATTTAGCCATTGATAACGATAAAGTAACCTACGGTTGTAAAAAACTGTACGATGTTATTGGAAAAGATTGCACCAACTCGCAAACCGTTAGTTTTAAATTTACTATCCGTTACGGCGAAAAAGATTGGAATAAACAACCGCTTATAAATACGCAAATAGTTGGAGGCTATAATTTTATAAATTGTTTGGCGGCTGTATGTGTAGGGCATTATTTTAAAGTAGAGGATGAGCAGATTAAAGAAGCTTTAGAAAATTATGTGCCTCAAAATAACCGTTCGCAATTAGTAAAAACAGATAACAACACGCTTATTTTAGATGCGTATAATGCTAACCCAAACAGCATGAAAGTAGCTATTGAAAATTTTGCGACTTATACTGCTGAACGCAAAATTGCTATACTAGGCGATATGTTTGAGTTAGGCGATTATAGTGCCGAGGAGCATAAAAAAATAATAGAATTAATTACCGAAAAAAAATTAGATAACACTATTTTTGTTGGAGAGGATTTTTTTAAACTTAACCCGCCAAATTACACCACCTTTAAAACAACAGAAGAGTGTAAAGATTTTTTTAAAAGTTTAAACTTAAAAAATACTACTATTTTAATAAAAGGCTCTCGCGGCATGAAATTGGAAACCTTGCAGGAAGTGTTGTAAATATTAAAATTACAACTAAAATCCTTAAATTTTTAACACGCCACAAACTCAAAACGCACTTTCACAAACTCAAACCCGCATTGTACAAAGTCATTCGTTTTTATTAAAATAAATAATTTATGTTTGTGGCAACAAATTTTTAATATAAAAACACTTGACAAACGTTAATAATGTTGTGTATTTACTTTAATCTAATCAAACTATTAAAAGCCATTTCCCCTCGAATTTTTTAATTAGAATAAAAGTAGCTGTTATTACACTTATTACTTTTATATGTAATAAAGAGTTAATTGCGCAATCGCAAAATTGGCGGCGCACAAATGGTAATACCCCAAGTAATAATGACATTTTTGGAACAACCAATTTACAACCAATAAATTTTACCACCAACAATACACTTAAAATGGTATTAGATGCCAGTGGCAATTTACCTTTAGTAAATTTTGCCGGAACAAGTAATCGTTTGTTGTTAGCGGATGTAAATGATAATTTTGTTGCTTTGCCACAAGGCACAGCCGGACAATTTTTAAGCAGTAATGGGACGTGGCAAACTTTACCTACCGTTGCCACTCCTTTTAGTAATACTGGCTTAGATATCTTTATTCCAAACCCGTCTAAATTTGGAATAGGTAAATCTAATATACAAGTAACATTAGATTTGCTGGGCGATGCTAGTTTTATCAATATTGCCACAATAGCTAATAAACTGCAACTTAAATTTTTTTTATTGTACCCCAACCCAAATAATGGTAGCTTTACTTATGTAAATGTATGTAATGGTGAGCCCACATCAACAATGCTAATCACGAACCTTGAGGGTAAAACGGTTTACCGGAGTTCAATTTTTAATAATAGCCCTTTAGATTTAAATATAAATCATTTAAAAAATGGTTTATACATAGTTAAAGTAATTAATAAAAACAGTAGCGATAATTTTAAATTAACCATTAATTATTAAGAAATGAAAAAAATTACTTTAACAGCAGTTATTATTTTTTTGTTTTTACTAAGCTATAGAAAAGAAAAAAATACAGTAACCACACATGACATTAAAGGCATGGTATTTAATAACTGTACCGATAGTGGTTTGGCAAATGTTACTGTTTATTTAAGTGATGCACAGGGATTAAATACAAGCACCCAAAGCGATGTTAACGGCAATTTTAATTTTAGCAATACTAAAATACATAGTAGTAATAAGTATAAATACGCAATTAATATTCCAAGCAAAAGTGGCGATGCTGCCACAACATTTGAACATTGTGGATTTAATGGAGACGCCATTGGTTTTGTCAGTAGCAACGCTACTTGATTTCATAAATTAAAGGTTAGACCATCTTACTTAATTTGCGTTTATTATTTCAATACACTAAAACAAGCAAAAATGATTCTTTAACATTTACTGTCTATCAAAACATATATCATAAAAACCAACCCTCAGGTGTATATATGGGGG
>JAYVGH010000168.1:0-1772 GCA_043772435.1 Bacteroidota bacterium | reverse complement strand
TTTTCATAAAACTATTTTTAAACTGTTTTTACTATGTATTTTAGATAATGGATATGTAAAACCATTTAAATTAGGTTGTTAAATTTGTTTTTTACTGTTTTGGTTTAAAACCCAAATTGGCTACGCACCTAAAGCCTAAATTGTTTGAGGCACTATTTATTTCGCCATATCCCCTTGTGCCTGCTTGGTAACGATTACAATATTGGCTACTACAAATAAAAGAACCCCCACGCTGTACTTTTTCAATTACCGCATTATTTAAACTATTTATTGGCCCTTGGGGATTTTTTGTGGGGCTATTTTTGTAATAATTAGGGTCATAAAAATCGCTACACCACTCCCAAACATTGCCTTCCATATCGTACAAACCAAAGCCATTTGGCGGGTAGGTTTTAATGGGCGAAATGCCAACAAAACCATCTTCGGCGGTATTTTTATACGGAAAATTGCCTTGAAAAATATTAGCAACCCATTTTCCATTTGGTTTTAACTTGCTTCCGCAATAATAACTATTGTTGGCTTTACCGCCTTGTGCGGCATATTCCCATTCGGCTTCGGTTGGTAAACGTTTACCAGCCCATTTTGCGTAAGCTAAGGCATCAATATAACAAACTTGTACAACGGGTTGGTTGCGCTTAGCTATAATTTTATTTTTTTTACCAAACGGAAATACCCAATTTGCGCCTTCAACGTAACGCCACCATAGTAATGGATTATTTAAGGGTACTGCTTGTTTTGTGGGCGTAAAAACTGCCGACCCTATTATTAAGTTTTTTATGGGTACATTAGGGTAATTTGCTGGCATTAAAGCTCTTTGGGCAATTGTTTTATAATGAGTTGCGTTCACAAATGTTTGAAACTGGGCATTGGTAACCTCATGTTCATCCATTAAAAATGCCGAAATAAAAATTGTATGAATAGGTTGTGCATCGGTAAATTCAATATTGTTTGTACCCATTAAAAAAGTACCCTCAGGTATTAAAACCATATTAACAGGTATTTTATTAACAGCTTTATTTTTTGTGTTTAATTGGCATGAGCAAAAAAAAGCTAAAGCACTTAAACACAAAATTTTTCTAAGTAAGTATGCAAAAAGTACTTCCATGGTAAATAATAACAATTGTTTTATTCAAATACCAATTCAACTTTACCTATTGCGCAGGTTTCTTTTCCTTCGCCTGCTAGTAAGCGAGCCCAGTTTGGAGTTTCTTCAAAACCAGTGTAAAAAAGGGTATATCTGTTATTTCCTTCGCTTATTAGGCCTAAAGGTGTACGTACATCTTTTGCCCATTGTAGCGATTTTGGTTGTATTATTAATCGGTTTCCTTTACCCCAATTTATACCATCTTTACTAAAAGCCCAACCAATAGCATCGTCTCCTTCGCTATCATAAACACACAAAAAACCACCTTTAGGGGCATTAATAACAATTGGGTTTTCTATAAAATGGTTTTCTAATACCGAAGGCGAAAGTTTTGGTATTCTTTGCCAAGGGCCAGCAATTTTACCACTAATTGATTTTGCCATACCCACTAAAAAAGACTTAACTGGTTTAAATTCTGTTTGGGCGCTTCCGTGAAAAGCATACCAAGTATTGCCTACTTTATAAGGAAAAAAAGAATCGGTACCTTGTAGTCCTTCCCATTTACCACAATCGAGGCCTGGTTTTAAAACAATTGCTTTATCAATATATGGCCCCGAAATACCATTAATGCCGGCTTTTGCCGATACCGAATGCCAAATACGACCTGCATGGTTGCCCAAAAAATTTG
>JAYVGH010000167.1:0-9434 GCA_043772435.1 Bacteroidota bacterium | reverse complement strand
ATAACATTATGCAAGATAAGGAAGATTTACCCTTTAATAAAAATACCATTTGTATAATGGCTGTTGATAATTTGCCCTGCGAATTACCGCGCGATGCCAGTGATGACTTTGGAAAAGATTTAAAAGAGCGTGTATTGCCTTATATTTTTAATGAGGACAAAGATAAAATAATTGAACGAGCAACTATTTGTAAAGAAGGTAAATTAACTGCCGGTTTTGAATATTTAAGTGATTATGCTTATTAACATTGTCACTTCGAGTAGCGAGCAACGAGTGTATCGAGAAGCAATTGGTTCTCGATACGAAAATTGAAAGAGGCAGCAATTTTCTACTCGAACTGACAACAAAATACTTTTTAACAAAAATTATCTTTAAAAAACATAAAATTGGTACAACTTTTGAATTGAAATAAAATGATTTACTAAATTTGGTTTTATTATAGAATATGAAAAAATTATTACTCCCCTTACTAATTTTTGCTTGTGCTTTTAACGCTAAAGCTCAAGGTGATTACGAAATTAAAATTAAATTTAAAGGCTGTAAAGATTCTATTGCGTATTTGGTTAGTTACCAATTCGATCAACAATATATTGCTGACACTTGTAAAAAAATAAAAAACGGTTTAATTATTTTTAAAGGCAAAAAAGAGTTATCTAAAGGAATGTATGTTTTAGTTAGTGAAGGAAAATCCATTTATTTTGATTTTTTCATTAACGAAAACCAAAAATTTACTATTAATACAGATATTGCAGATATGGTAAATTCGCTAAAATCTATTGGAAATAAAGAAAACGAACAATGGTTTTCTTACATGAAATATTTCACTAATAAAAATTTAGAACTTGGCAAACTTCGCGACCAAACCAAAGGGAAAAGTAAGGAAGATAGTGCTAAATTCATAAATGAAAAGTTAAAAATCTTAAACGAAGAAGTAAAAACCTTCGAAAAAGATTTTATGCAAAAAGTAAAGGGTACTTTTTTATCTGATTTCTTAAATTTAAAAACGGAAAAAGAGCCTATTGAAATCCCAAAAGCCTCTAATGGTCGTCCTGACAGCGTTTACCAATACTATTATTACAGAGATCATTTTTTTGATGGTATTAATTTTAAAGATGAGCGTATTATACATACTCCTTTTTTTGATGACCGTGTAAAAAAGTATTTTGAAAGCGTTATCCTACAGCACCCCGATACTGTTTTGCAGGAAGTTAATAAAATTATGGCTAAAACTAGTGGGCCTAATACATGTAATTTAGTTTACAAATTATTATTAAGCTATTTTTCCTATAAATATGAACAAAGTAAAATTATGGGCTTTGATAAAGTATTTGTTCGAATAGCTCAACAGTATATCATACCAGATTCTGCGAAAAAATGCTCATTAACAATGTATGGAAATGAAGAAAATATAAAAAAATTTGTAGATAGAGTGAAAATCATGGATGGATTACTGTTAGAGTCAAAAGTTGATGAACTTTACATGATAGATACCACCTATGCTAAACAAGTAATGAAAATGGGCTTTGATACTGCTAAAACAAGCAAATCATGTACAGATTTATACTACAAAAATATAGATAAATTAACACCTATGTTTAAAACCTTATATCAGGTAAATGCAAAATATACAGTGTTAGTGTTTTGGGCTAGCGATTGCGGGCATTGCCAAACCGAAATTCCGAAACTAAAAGAAAACTTAGATAAAATTAAAGGGCAAATAGATTTTAAAGTGTTTTCGGTTCAAACAAAAGAAGATGTAGATGGATGGCGTAAATTTATAATTGATAAAAAATTAGATTTTATAAATGTATTTGATCCTATACATTTAAATAATTTAAAAGATAAGTTTGATATTTATTCAACACCTGTAATTTATATTTTAGATAAAGACAAAAAAATTAAAGCAAAACGCTTAGGTGCTGAACAGGTTGTGGATATGTTAAAAATGCTTGAAAGTATTGATAAAGCAAACAATAAGAAATAAGAATAAATAAATCTAAAAATACAACAACTTTTAAAACGAATCAAAATCATTTACTAAATTTGTTTTACACTTACAATTATGAAAAAATTACTATTACCCTTACTTATTTTTGCTTTTACTTTAACTACTAAAGCACAAGGCGGTTACGAAATTAAAATAAACTTTAAAGGCTGTAAAGATACTATGGCGTATTTGGTAAAATACACCTTTGACCAGCAATACATTGCAGATACTTGCAAAAAAGTAAAAAATGGCTCAATTATTTTTAAAGGTAAAAAAGATTTAGACAAAGGTGTTTACACTCTTGTAAGCGAAGGGAAATCTATTTACTTTGACTTTTTTATAAACGAAAATCAAAAATTTACAATTAATACTGATTTAGCCGATATTGTAAATACTCTTAAAAGTATTGGAAATAAAGAAAACGAACAGTTTTTTTCATACATAAAATTTATCACCAACAAAAATCAGGATTTTGGTAAACTTCGCGACCAAACCAAAGGCAAGAGCAAAGAAGACAGTACAAAATTTATTAACGAAAAATTAAAAACTTTAAATGAAGAAGTTAAAACTTTTGAAAAAGATTTTATGCAAAAAGCCAAAGGTACTTTTGTGTATGATGTTTTAAATTTAAAAACAGAAAAAGAACCTACTGAAATTCCAAAAGCTAAAAATGGTCGTCCAGACAGTGTTTTTCAATATTATTACTACAAAAATCATTTTTTTGATGGGATAGATTTTAAAGACGAACGAATAGTTCGCACACCATTTTTTGACGATCGTGTAAAAAAGTATTTTGAAAGCGTAATCCTACAGCACCCTGATACTGTTTTGCAAGAGGTAAATAAAGTAATGGCAAAAACTGGTAGTTCTAAAGATTGTAATTTAATTCGCAAACTACTTTTAGGCTATTTTACTTACAAATACGAGCAAAGCAAAATTATGGGCTTTGATAAAGTATTTGTTCGCATTGCACAACGTTATATTGTTGCGGATTCTGTAAAAAAATGTGCTTTACAAGTATATAACGAAGAAACCATTAAAAAAATTGCTGAACGGGTAAAAATTATGGATGATTTATTACTTGAATCAAAGGTTGCAGAATTATATATGATTGATACCATTTACGGCAAACAAGTTATGAAAATGGGCTTTGATACTGCAAAAAGCAGCAGTGCCGTTACTGCATTGTATTACAAAAACGTTGAGAAGTTAACACCAATGTTTAAAACCTTGTATCAGGTAAATGCAAAATATACTGTTTTGGTTTTTTGGGCTAGCGATTGCGGGCATTGCCAAACCGAAATACCTAAACTGCAGGAAAATTTAAAAGAGTTAAAAGGTAAAATAGATTATAAAGTATTTGCTGTGCAAACCAAAGAAGATTATGAAACCTGGCGCAAGTTTATTATTGATAAAAAATTAGATTTTATAAATGTGTTTGACCCTGTGCATTTAAATAATTTAAAAGAACGTTTTGATATTTATTCAACCCCGGTAATTTATATTCTAGACAAAGATAAAAAAATTAAAGCTAAGCGCTTAGGCTCAGAACAAGTTGTGGACATGTTAAAAATGTTAGAAAGCATTGAAAAAGCAAATAACAATAAGTAATTTTTAGTAAGCGGTGTCACCCTTGGCAAAGTCGAAGGGTCTAATCTAAAAACTTACTATTGTAATGAACCTAAACCAATTTTTAAAATCTTTACCGTTCCTCTTCATCTCTTTGTTTTTAGCGATAAGTACCTCTTTACTTTTAAATAATTATTCACGTTTAACTTCGAGTAATTGGTGGATAAGCTTGGTTTTTTATGGGTGTATTTTTTTTACACTAAATATTATATATAACTTTAAAAATAGCAACGAAAAATTTGCACAACTCTTATTAGGCACATTAATTGTAAAGTTATTATTGGCGTTTATCTTGATGTTAATTTACCGTGTACTTAACACATTAAACGTTGTACCCTTCGCAATGCACTTTTTAATTCACTATCTAATATTTACAGTGTTTGAAATGTATTACATTTTAAAGTTGATTAAATCGAAACAAAAACAATAAATTTGTTTTAAACATGAAATCAATATTTTTTGTAATATTTGCATCTTTAAATGCATTATCTCAAACAAGTCCCAAACAATTGTTATTAGATAGTTTAAATGACTCAAGAGAACAAGACCGTGGTTTTTTTAATTTGTACATAAAAAAATTTAAAGGAGAAATAATTCCGGGTGTATATAATATACGGGAAACTACAGTGCCTGATTTTAAGCTTTTTACAATAACGTACAATATTTACCTTCCTTTTCAATTTGATTTAAGCTACTTAAACCAACCTGCGAAAGAAAAATTACTAAAAGTAAATTCGGTATTAATTATTCAACATACAAATTATGGCAATTATGCAATTGGTATCTCGGAAAGATTTAGCTTTTTAATTTTTAAAAAAGCATACTTGTCCTATCAAATTGGTGTAGTTTGGGTAGAGTCTACTTCAAAAAAAGCCCCAGATGGCCTAACAAATATGGGTTTTTGTTTTCACCATAACTTTGCATTTTCTTACGGCATTTCTAAGCATTTTGAATTATCGTTAAACGTCATTCACATTTCAAATGGTGCTATATTTAAAAATGCCAAAAACTTGCAGGATGTTTTAGGAGTAGGAATTGCTTACCAATTATAATAATTTATTTAGTCAAACGTCACTTCGAGTAGCCATCGGTTGTTGTTAGAGGGCGTATCGAGAATTGTTTTTAATTCAGTTCTCAATACGAAAATTTAAAGAAACAAAATTTTCTATTCAGACTGACACAAACTATTGTACTCCCCTTCCCCAATCTCTTCAGCCATAATTTTATAATCAAAAATTAAATCTCTTATAAAAACCATTTCCGGAAACTGATTAGCTTCAATTTGTTTCATTAGTTTTTTAGAACCTATAATCTGAATCTCTTCAAACAACTTAAAACTTAATATTTTAAAATAACTCTTATTATTTTTATACTTTCGATAAACCGGAAAATGTATATCTTCATTACTCATTTGTGAATCCTTTTTTAAAATTAGTTGCCGAATACATTCATTTAAACTACAAAGATAGTTTAGAAAATTTATGCATTGTATTACCCAACAAACGTGGCGCTTTATTTTTAAAACACCACCTAGCACAAACTTACGGTAAAACAATTTGGTTACCAACCCTTATCAGTGCCGAAGAATTTGTAAGCGAATTAAGCGAATTAAAAACTTTAGAAGAAATAGATCTGGTTTGCCATTTATACGAAAGTTACAAAGTATGTTACGGAGCCGATGCTGAACCGTTTGACAGTTTTGTAAAATGGGGGCAATTAATTTTGCAGGATTTTAATGAGATTGACCGCTACTTAGCAGACAGTGAGCAACTGTACGAAAATTTAAAAGACATAAAAGTTATTGAAAACTGGAGTTTGGGCGAAGAAAATTTAAGCGAGTACCAAATAAATTATTTAAAATTTATGAATAGCATTGGCGCTATTTATAAACATTATAGCAACTTTTTAATTACCAATAAATGGGCGTATCAGGGCTTGGCATACAAGCAAGCGGTAGCTAATATTAAAACAAGTAAATATCCTAATCAATTTAAAAAATTACTTTTCTGCGGGTTTAATGCCTTAAATGCTTCTGAATTACACATTATTAATTATTTGCATTTACAGCAAAAAGCAGATATACTATGGGATGCAGACGAGTATTATTTAAACAATAAAAATCAGGAAGCCGGTTTGTTTTTAAGAAACAATTTTAATTTATTTAAACAAACCGAAAAACAATTTATTGAGAATAACTTTTCGCAAAAAAAAGACATTAAAATTATTTCGGTACCAAAACAAATTGGGCAGGCACAGGTAGTAAAACAAACCATTCAATCGTATATTGATAATAATGTTCCATTAGACAAAGTAGCAGTTGTTTTGGCAAACGAAAAACTATTATGGCCTGTATTACAGCAATTACCAAGCGGTGTGCAATATGTTAACATTACCATGGAGTACCCTTTGCGTTACACCGCCGCATACAGCTTAATTGAACAACTACTGCAAATACATTTAAATTTTGCTAAACAAACTAAAAAACAAAAAACCATTTACCACAAAGATTTAGTTTCGTTATTACGCCAACCTTTATTTTTAAATTATTTGGGCAGCAAAACACAACAATTAAATACTTACAAAATTATTGAGCAAATTAACGCGCGTAATGTTTCGTTTGTTACCTCAAAAAATTTACAACAATTATTTGAAGATAATTATTCATCTATTCAATATTTACTGCAGCCTACCCCTACTATTTTAAATTTATGCGAGTTAATTTTAAATGTATTAACCAACTTAATAGAGTGTTTTAGCAAACAAAAAGCCAGTAACCAAAGCAGTTTAGAACTGGAGTATTTGCAAATTTTAACTAAGAATTTTAACCGTTTAAACGATACCATTTTAAAGTACAGTTATTTTAACGACATCAAATCCTTTAAACAATTATTTAATCAGGTGGTGGGAAACAGCACAGCACCTTTTATTGGCGAGCCTTTGCGAGGTTTGCAAATTATGGGTGTGCTCGAAACCCGCACTCTCGATTTTGAATACTTAATTTTAGTAAACGTAAACGAAGGCGTTTTGCCTTCGGGCAAAAGCATAAACTCATTTATACCAAACGATTTAAAACGAGCCTTTGGTTTACCTTTGTATTTGGAAAAAGACGCCATATACGCTTATCACTTTTATAGGTTATTGCAACGTGCTTCGGAAGTAACCATTACTTATGATAGCGTAACAGACACATTTGGCAAAGGCGAAAAAAGCAGATTTGTAACGCAGTTGCAATTGGAAATGAAACAGTACAATCCAAACATCTCTATTACAGAAGAAGTAGCTGTTAATTCTGAATTTCCAGAAAAGACCAGCAATGTTATTGTGATTGATAAGAACGAAGAGAGCTTAAGACGTATTTTAAAAAAAGCAACTAGTAATGATGATTACAGTGCCTTGTCACCATCGGCATTAATTACGTTAAAAGAATGCAGCTTAAAATTTTATTTTAGATACGGTGCCGGCTTAAAAGAAACTGTAGAGGTGGAAGAAAGTGCGGAAGCCAACACCTTTGGCTCCATATTGCATTTGAGTTTAGAAAATTTGTACAAAGAGTTTACAGGAAAGGTAATTCACGAAACCGATTTACAACAGGCATTAAAAAATAAAAAAATTACAGTACAGCAAAGTTTTGTATCTTTTTTTGACGGAGCCGAACTTAGCGGTAAAAGCCTATTGCAGGAAGAAGTAATAAACGTGTACGTTGAAAAATTAATTAAAAGCGATATTAAATTAATCGCCGATTTAAAAAAACAAAACCAATTTTTAACCCTCAATAAATTAGAACAGGAATTCTCTGCTTCCCTCATTGTTACCCTGAGCCGTAACCCTGAGCGCAGTCGAAGGGAAAACGAAGAAGAAGAAACCAAACAGCAAACAATTTACATAAAAGGTAAAATTGACCGCATTGACAGCTACGGCGGCTTTGTACGCATATTAGATTATAAAAACTCAGTACACTATACCGACAGTTTTGTATTTACCGATTTTGAAAAACTATTTACCGATAAAAATTACAACAAACAATTTCAATTATTAATGTATGCCTGGTTATTGCATAAAAATAATTTTTGCGCACCCGAAAAAATGCAGCCGGGCATTATACCATTTAAAGAATTTTTACCCGAACCCAAATATATTTTAAAAGATAAAAAAACACCTTTAATTTTAACAGTACAATTTTTAAACGAATTTGAAAGCCACTTAATTACATTTATTGAAAGCATTTTTAACACTGCCCTACCCTTTGCCCAAACCGACGATGTAAAAACATGTGAATACTGTGCTTATAATAGTATTTGTAATATTAGTTAAATACCTTTTTGGATTATAAAATTTGTGTAAATTAGATTAAAAAAACAATTTTACCGCTTGTAAACGTTTGTACCAAACAAATAGTTATAGCTAATGCGACAACCAACATGACAAGAACAATACTCGTTACTTTCTCGCTCATTATATTTGGACTTAATTTAAGTTCACAATCTGACACCTTAAATATGTATAATTCAAAAGGTAAAAAAACAGGTTACTGGTTAATATTTTTAAATGACAAACTTGACCCAATAGACAAAAAAGAAAACGCTTTTTATTCTGGCTACGAATCGTGGGACAATGGTAAGCCTGTTTTCGGGTATTATAAACATCCTTTTAGTAAAAATAAAATGCCATCAGACCAACAACCTGAAAAAGGAAATCCCCTGCTGGTTTCAGGCACATTCAAATGGTACGACAAAAATGGAATATTGATGGTCAAAGAAAATCTTTAAAGACGGACATGCAGTTCTTTTTAATTTATACTACTATACAAAAACATATTCTACCTCTACTTCAAATGTTATTGCGGAGGTTGACTATACAAAAAAGTACAATGACATTCCCGGAACACATTTCTATCAAGAATTTTATCGCAAAAACAAAACGCTTCAATATTGGTACCGTAAAGACAAAAAAGTTTGGCGACTTTATAGATTAGATTTCTAAGCGCTAGCTAATAGAAAGCAAATTTAAGCGGGTAGACTGGGTCATCGTTCGGGAAGAAAATGTGATGCTTCGCGAATTTTATTTGCCCTCACTAATAAAGTTGAGTATATTTAAAATACCTTTTGTGGTTAAGACAGATGATGCTTCGTAAGCCTACCTATTTATGCACGCCAAACGTTTTAATAAAGTAATGAATCATTTCTCAAAAGTACTTTTAACCGTTAAGCATTTTAACGTTATAACAAATATGAAAAAAAAATTTATCCTTGTAACAATTTGTTTAACAATTGTTTTTGATTCATTTGGTCAAAAAATATCTAAAAAAGAAGCTCAGCAAATCTTTGAGAAAACACTTGGCTATTTAAAAACAAACGATACAACTTCATTTGTTAATTTATGGCATTTTGATGATACGCCAAGACCGTATAATAAAAAAGTATATACCCGGCGAGATGCTGTTGAGGAATTTGTAGAGTTAAAATCCTTTTTAGACATTGCAATAACAAAAAATTTACCGTTCGATGAAATAGACATTGAAAAAATGGACTCGTTTAAAGAATACAATGATAAATACAAAATAAAAGGTTGGTTTAAATACGACGAAAAGAAAAAGTATTATAAAGACTATGGCTTTTTAATTTACACTGTAAATGGCAAATGGGGTTTTCGCTTCACCACCGAAACATCAATCTCGTAAAGGAGTTAAATCAAATTCAAAAATAAAATAAATACTTTAACCTTAATTAGGGTTCACTTAAACTCACAAAGTGTTTATAAATAAAGATCTTTAGGGATAAAAAAACAAAATAGATGCAAGACATTTGTGAATAACCTTAAA
>JAYVGH010000166.1:0-17359 GCA_043772435.1 Bacteroidota bacterium | reverse complement strand
CAAAGCTAATTTGTGTTTACATACAGCCTTAAAAGTGTTAATACCCATAACAAAATTTACAGCTAATAATGAACACGAATTATACGACGCCATTAAATTAATTGAGTGGGAAAAATTTATTGATACCACCGATAGCATAATGGTAGAAAGCGTTTTAAACACCGAGTTGTTTGCACACAGCTTATTTGTGTCTCAAAAAGCTAAAGACGCTATTGTAGATAGATTTAGAGAAAAGACTGGCAAGCGTCCTGATGTAGATTTAATTCGCCCCATGTTTAAAGTGTATATACATGTATATAAAAATGAAGTCACTTTAAATTTGGATAGCAGTGGCGACCCTTTATACAAACGCGGTTACCGAAGCGATATTAACGAAGCGCCAATGAAAGAAGTGTTAGCTGCAGGCCTTGTAAAATTAAGTGGTTGGGAACCTCATTTACTTTTAATTGATGGTATGTGTGGGGCAGCAACTATTAGCATTGAAGCCGCTTTGTGGGCAAATAATATTCCGCCGGGTTATTATAGAAATGATTTTACATTTATGCGCTGGCGCAATTTTGATGAAAAATTATATGAAACTATTTTTGAAAGTAGCATAAGCAAAATAAAAAATAACGATGTAAGTATTATTGCAAACGATAACGATAAATTCACATTAAAAAAAGCGAGCATTAATGCCAAAAATGCAAAGGTAGATGATGTTGTAAAATGCACCGAGCAATCCTTTTTTGATATACTTCCCGATAGACCAACAGGTACCATCATTTTAAATCCACCTTATGGCGAGCGTTTACCGGTTGCCGATATACAAGCCATGTATAAAGAAATTGGCAGTAAATTAAAAAAAGATTTTCAAAATTTTAATGCCTGGATAATAAGTAGTAGTCCTGAAGCCATACACAGCATTGGCTTGCGCCCATCGCGCAAAATACAAATTTATAACGGTGCTTTAGAGTGCCGTTATTTAAAATATGAAATGTACGGCGGTACTAAAAAAATACACAAGCTAAAAGATAATGAAGCAAGTTAGCACGTATTAAAAAGAGGAGTTAAAGGCAACGTTATTCGTCATTACCAGGAGGAACAACGAATCAATCATTATAGGTGAGAAGGTTGCTTCGATTTTGCTTGCAATGACTAGAGTTTTAGCCCAAGCTTCTCTGCACCCTAAGAATAAAGTTAGGTTGAAGCCTAATAATTTTTTCTAAAAAAACAGTTATATTTGTGTTATAAAAATTATTCCTATGTTATCTACAAAACTAAGCGAGGCATTAAATAAACAAATTCAGTTTGAAGGTTCATCCTCACAATATTATTTAGCAATGGCCAGTTGGGCCGAAACCCAAGGTTTAAATGGTGTATCGGCATTTTTATATACACATGCCGATGAAGAGCGTATGCACATGCTAAAGCTAATACGTTTTGTAAACGAGCGTGGTGGTCATGGTGTAGTGCCTACTTTACCTCAACCACCTGTAACTTTTAAATCGGTAAAAGCAATATTTGAAGAAGTTTTAAAACACGAAATGAAAGTAACCGCCGAAATAAATAATTTAGTGGAAATTACTTTAAAAGAAAAAGATTATACCACACATAATTTTTTACAATGGTACGTTAGCGAACAATTAGAAGAAGAGGCTTTAGCTCGCAAAATAGTTGATAAACTAAAATTAATTGGCGACGATAAAGGCGGACTTTACTTTTTTGACCGTGATATGGAAGCCATGGCTGGAGCTGAAAGCACAAAAGAAGGAAAAACAAAATAATTTTTTACATAGTATTATAAAATTAGGAGTGCCATGGGCTTCCTGATTTTACAACAAAACTTGTATTATGATGTTGTACGACCCCTTCGGGGTCGAATGTTAAACTTTACGTATTTTTATAATCATGTAATTCCTTTGAGATTAAAACAACTGTTGTTTGTTACTTTTTTATTAAAGGAAAAGTACTGAGAAGTGTTAGCCATTATTTAATAACCTTTAAATAAAATAAAGCTATTATTCTTACTTTTAAATTCTATTTAAATTATTATGTCAACTATCAATTATAACGAGCAGTTAACCACGGTTCAAACCGCAAAAGATTTAGGTTTGTTACCCGAAGAATACGAAAAAATCAATTTAACCTTAGGGCGAGTTCCAAATTTTACCGAACTATCTATTTATTCAGTAATGTGGAGCGAACACTGCTCATATAAAAATTCTATTACCTGGTTAAAAACCTTACCAAAAGATGGTCCGCACATGTTGGCAAAAGCAGGTGAAGAAAATGCGGGCTTGGTAGACATTGGCGACGGTTTGGCGTGCTGTTTTAAAATCGAAAGTCATAATCACCCAAGTGCATTAGAGCCATACCAAGGCGCTGCAACGGGTGTTGGTGGAATTAACCGCGATATTTTTACCATGGGCGCACGCCCCATTGCGCAGTTAAATAGTTTACGCTTTGGTAATATTGATAGCGAAAAAACAAAATGGCTGATGAAGGGCATTACCAAAGGCATTGGCGATTACGGCAATGCATTTGGAATTCCGACAGTAGGCGGAGAAGTTTTTTTTGATGACTGTTACAACGTTAATCCACTTGTAAATGCAATGAGTGTAGGCATTGTAAAAAAAGGTGAAACTGTTTCCGCCACCAGTTATGGCGAAGGAAACCCAGTATTTATTGTTGGTTCTGCAACCGGTAGAGATGGAATGGGTGGCGCCGCATTTGCCAGTAAAGATCTTACCGAAGATAGCGCCAAAGATTTGCCGGCGGTACAAGTAGGCGATCCTTTCCAGGAAAAATTATTGTTAGAAGCTACTTTAGAAATTATAAAAACCGGTGCCGTTATTGGCATGCAGGATATGGGTGCGGCAGGCATTGCTTGCAGCACGAGTGAAATGAGCGCTAAAGGCGAGCATGGCATGGAAATTTGGTTAGACAAAGTTCCGGCACGCCAGCAAGGCATGCACCCCTATGAATTTTTATTGAGCGAGAGTCAGGAACGCATGTTAGTAATAGTAAGCAAAGGAAGAGAAAAAGAAATATTAGATATTTTTGATAAGTGGGACTTAAATTGTGTGGAGATAGGTGTTGTAACTAAAAGCGATAGATTAAAATATTTTTTCCACGGGCATTTAGTTGCAGATGTGCCGGCTGTATCGTTAGTATTGGGCGGTGATGCACCTGTTTATAAACGTGAGTATAAAGAACCTGCTTATTATGCTGAGTCTAAAAAGTTTGATATTACTTCGGTAAAAGAACCTACAAACTTGCAAGACGTTATGATGCGTTTGGCCTCGCACCCAAATTTAGCAAGCAAGCGTTGGATTTATAATCAATACGACAGTATGGTTGGTACTATAAATATGAGTACGAATGCACCAAGCGATGCCGCCATTGTAAATATTAAAGGCACCAACAAAGCATTGGCTATGACGGTAGATTGTAATAGCCGCTACGTAAACGCCGACCCTGAAATTGGTTGTGCCATTGCCGTTAGCGAGGCCGCCCGTAACATTGTGTGCAGCGGTGGCGAACCAAGCGCTGTAACCAATTGTTTAAATTTTGGTAATCCTTACAACCCCGAAGTGTATTGGCAGTTTGTAGGCTCAATTAAAGGAATGAGCGCTGCCTGTTTAAAATTTAAAACCCCTGTAACAGGCGGTAACGTTAGTTTTTACAATCAATCGAGTTATGAAGGACCCGTGTTCCCTACCCCAACCATTGGTATGATTGGTATTTTAGAAGATAAAAAATTACAAACTACCTTAAATTTTAAAAACGAAGGCGATTTAATTTATTTGCTTGGTAAACAAGTTAACTGTATTTCTAGTAGCGAATATATATTCTCGTACCACAAAATTAAAAACACACCTGCACCTTATTTTAATTTAGATGAAGAATTTATTTTACAACAAGGCATAAAATCAGTCATTAAAAAAGGGTTGATTGCTTCTGCCCACGATATTAGCGACGGCGGTTTATTTATGGCTTTATTGGAGAGTTCTCTTCATAACAATTTAGGGGTTGATGTAAAAACAAATACCGGTTTAAGAAAAGATGCCTACTTATTTGGCGAAGCCCAAAGCCGTGCTATTATTAGCATTAAACCAGCCAACAAAGTTGCTTTTGAAGCCGAACTAACGGCTTGCGGCTTGGTATTTGAAACTATTGGAACCGTAAAAGGAAATGCTGTTGTAATTGATAGTACCAATATGGGAACCGTTAGTGAGTATGCAAATGCTTATAATACCAGTATTGAGAGTAGGATGAATTAAATTAAAATAAGCTTATTTGGTTACTATTATCTTCCTGTATTTTTAGCCTGTGTGCTTTTTCAGGTTGAGTATGCTCTTTAAAAACTTCTTCTCGTTCTTCTGCTTTTGCAACTACGGTTTCAATGTCGGCAATTGTTATTTCAATTTCGTTTAGCGCATCTGGTATATTATTTTCTGCTTTTAAAATACGGGCTTCAACGGTTTGTTTCCACCAAATTAAGAGTAATTGTGATGAACTTTCATTTTTAGTTTTAAAGGCAAGTTGAGATTGTATATCAATTAAATCTATTTTTTTTACGAGTACTTTATCAGATAATTTGGTTAAGGTATCTACATACTCATCCCAATTATCTAGCGCTAATTGTATGCGAATATCCTTACTCACTGTTACCTCCTTCTATAATTTTAATTTCCTCAGGTGTTAGCTCATATAACTCATAAACCAATTGGTTTATTTTATCTTCACTATGTTCAATACGTTGTTTAATTTGTTCAATTTTAGTTTGGAGTTTTTCTGTTTTTATTTCTTCATTTAATTTTAAAAGTATGTCAACGTGTTTAATTATATCGGATTTAAGGCTTTCTTTTCCAATTGTGGGTATTGGAATATTATTAAAAAAACTTACTGGATATTTTAACGAACCTTCAGGTATCCTTATGGAGTATATAGTTTTAAGGTGATACCAATTTATTAATTTAGAATTAATTATTCCTATAATATACTTTTGATTTTCTTTAAATGGAATGATTGAATGAACGGCAACCAAGATTGCAGAACCAATATTATCAATAATTGCAGAAGTTTTTTGTGCAACCCCTCTTACTAAAATTTTAGGTTTAGTTGTAAATAAATCTATTGTATTTTTATTTATATAATTTGTATCTAATGTAATCGTTGGGGTTTTATACTTTTTCTTATACAAAGATAATTCTTGATTTTTCCAATTATCTTGATAACGATTAAAGTTTCCATTAGTATAAATAGGTATATTTTCATTATTAAGTTGACCTTCGTTCTTAATAATCTTCTCCATTTTCCAGTATTCAAAGCCCATAATTCCTGTCCGAACATTCGCCAATTTCGAAAGAGGTGTTTCTTTTTCTAACTTTGAAATAATTAACTTTTCTGAAGAATTACTTTCAATTTGAATTTTATTACGACTGTCAAATAACTCAAAATAATCAATATAGACTTCTTTATCATCACTTACAACTTTTGTTTTTAATTTAATATTTGGGATTTGCTTTACTATTACCAAAGCAATGCACGAGATTAAAGCATCTTTGAATATTTTCTTATCTTTTTCATCTAGGATTAACTCTATATATAACTTTTTTCTTAGCTCTTCTCTAATGGACTTTCCATAATCTGCTCCGAAAAATTTATTTGGAACTATGTAACCAAGTAATCCATTATTACGTAAAATATTTATACCAGTCTCCAAAAAAGACACATATAAATCTGCCCCTTTTGAATACAAATATTTTTCTTTTATATAATTTTTAACGACCTCTTCTTGTCCTTTTATACCCACATATGGTGGGTTTCCAATTACTACATTAAAGCCACCTTGTTTAAATACTGTTGAAAATTGCTTTTTCCAAGAGAATGGTTTTATTTTTTTCTCTTCTCCAAAATCAATTGCAGTATCATAAATATCTGTATCAATTAAACTATTACCATCTTTAATGTTATTATCCAAATCGGGCAACACGTGCTCGTGAAACATGGTTATTTGTTGCTTAATACTGGCCTCCGTTTCGCCCTCCATACATTTTAGCAATAAACTTAATTTGCTTACTTCAACTGCATTAGCATCTAAATCAACGCCATAAATATTGTTTAATAAAATACGTTTTTTTTCGTGTGTTGTTAATGTGCCGTGTGGAGTAAAAGGATTGTCTTTACCTTTTTTTGTAGCATAGCCTTTTTGATGATACCAATTAGCGTGGTAATTTAATAAATATACAAATGCTCCTAATAAAAACGAACCCGAACCACAAGCAGGGTCAACAATTTTAATTTCAGAAATTTCTTTTGGTGCTTTACCGTCAATTAATTTACCTACGGTATTTTTTACAATATAATCTACAATATATTGTGGCGTGTAATATACGCCACCTGCTTTTCGTACTTCGGGTTTTTCTTCAATTTTTACACCACGCAATGGTGTTATGCGTATTACTTTACCTAAAAACTGTTCGTAAGCGTTACCTAAAATTTCAACAGGCATTACCGAAAATTCAAAATTACATTTCGGATAATACAATTCATCAACAACTGTTTTGATTACTTTATTGTCAACCTTTAAAGTTTGAGTAATTTTATCTTTTTCAAAATCAAATAAACCGCTGTTATATTTATCATCGGCTTGTTGAAATAGATTTAGTAAATTTTTATAAGCATCGCCTTTTGCTGATGCTACTTGTAATTGACCGTAAGGTTCAACCGAACGGTCTTCACAAAAACGTAAAAAGATTAAACGGTCAATTGTTTGCTGAACAGCAAAGTTTAATTCTTCGTCATTAATTTTTTTATTGTTTAATGCAATACTTGTTGCCAAGTATTTACGCCATTGGTCGAGGCTTTCAACAAAACGTTTATCAAGTGTATCTGTTCCTTTTTTGTTTGCACTAGCTTGAACGTATTTATCAAAACGCCCTTTTGTAACTGCTTCGTGAGAAAAGGTATCGTATAAAAAATCAAATTGGTTTACATAATCTTCAAAACCAATATGCTTTAAGCGTGCAACCGTTGCGCTATCATTTAAATTAGGAACTTTGGAGCAATCGTAAATAATAAAATCCTCGAAGTTAGTTAGTATAGAAACATGTGCTTGTGCGCTGCTTCCATATCGGCGTAATTGGTAAGCCGATTCTTTATTAATTTTAATTTGTACTGATGGTTTTTTAGCTTCTACATAAAACAAGCGTTTTTCGCCACTACCTGTTAATCTAAAACCATAATCGGGGGCTTTGGTTTTACCTTTCACCACAACTTTGTCTTCGTAAATAACTTCACGGTAGGCTTCGCTATCGCCTTTTTCGTTATCAATGTCCCAGCCTAATGCTTTAAAGAAGGGATTTATGAAGTCTTGCCTTGCTTTTTGCTCATTATAGTCCACTAAATGATAGTCGTTTCGATGTTCCGCATAGCGTTCAACAAGTTTTTCTATAATGGCTTTAGCCTGTTCCCTAATCATAATAAAAAGTCTGTTAGATTTCAGAAGTTTAAATATACCATTTTAACGGCTTTTTGAGTGGGTTAGTTAAAAGGTTTGCTGATGTGATGAAAAATTAATTATTACGCTAAAACAAAAATTAAACATAAGTAAAAGGCGTTACCCCCTCTTCAACGCAATTCTAAACGTAGTTCCCTTATTAGCGTCGCTAGTCAGTACAAAAATTTTTCCGCCATGGTAATTTTCAATAATGCGTTTACAAAGGCTTAAGCCAAGCCCCCAGCCTCGTTTTTTAGTAGTAAAGCCCGGTTCAAACACTGTTTTAAATTTAGACTTTGGTAAGCCTTTTCCTGTGTCTGTAATATCCACAAACAAACCTTCAGGTATATCAATTAAAGCTACTATAATGGTACCTTTGCCATCCATTGCGTCTACCGCGTTTTTACAAATATTTTCTACAACCCATTCAAACAATGGCGTACAGAGGTATGCTTGTAAATTTTCTTTCGGAAAATTAATTACATACTCTACATTGCGTGAGGTTCTATTTTTTAAATAATTAATAGCGTTCATTAACACCTCGTTTACATTTTCGTTTACTAGCGAGGGCTGTGAGCCAATCTTACTAAAACGATCGGTTATCATTTCTAATCGTTTTACATCGTGTTGCATTTCGGTAACAATAGTTTCATCAACACCAATACTTCGTAAATGCTCATTCCACGCCATTAACGATGATAAAGGTGTTCCTAATTGGTGAGCGGTTTCTTTGCTCATGCCCACCCAAACCTGATCCTGCTCAGCTTTACGGGCTGTGCTAAATAAAATGTAAGCTATTAATAAAAACAAACCTATTACGCCAAATTGTACATAGGGATAATATTTTAATTGGGTTAATAAGCTGCTTTCGGCATAAAAAATATAAGTGGTGGTGCCTTCGCCCAAATCTACTTCTATGGGCGGGTTTTGGGTAGAAAGCTCCATTAATTTTTCCGCTAATTTTTGTTTGTTATCAATTTCAATAGTGTCTATTTTTCCTAAATCAATTACACTATCTTTTGCAGCATTTGTATAAATAACCGGCACCTGCGCCGAATTTATTGTAACCTCAGCAATAAACGATTTTACCAAACTGTCAAACACCAATTTAATGTTGGTAAACACTTTGCTATCTTTATGATATAATTTTTGATAACGCCCTTTATAATATTCAAATGTAATGGGCTGGTAAAGATTTTTCATAATCTTTAATTGTTCCTGTAAGTAGTTCTTATCTTTTTCTTTGGCAGAATCTAAATTTCGCCATTGTAAAATAACATCGTTTTCATCGGTTAAAATTACAGGTACACTTGTATTTTCTTGTAATACTACTAACGCAAAATTATCAATACTGCCATTACTGGTACTTATTTGTTTGGTGGCTTGAGCAAATAATTCGGCTTTTTTACGCTCTTCAATTTTTATTTTTTCAAATAACTCGTTGGTAAATTTTACAAGCTTCGCTTTTTTTTGTACAGCCTCTGCCCACAGTTTTGCTTTTTGGCGCTCGTCTTTAGCAATACGCTTTACTAAATCGTTGGTGTACCACAATGATGCAATTATTATTAGCACAGCAAAAGCAGCCAATACTATTTTCCAACGTTGTTTTTTTGCGTAAATGTTCACGTACTAATATAACGTATAAATGGTTTATTTATTGAATATCGGATATAAAAAAGACACGAATTAGCACTAATTAAATTTGTGAAAATTCGTGTCTTGTAAGACTTTATAGGGATTTTTATCTTATCGTAACTTCTTTTTCGGTGCCTTTTCCTTCTTCTAATTTAATTATACCTGTGCCGGTTAAAGTACGTGTACCAACAACTTTAGTGGCTTTTATATCGAAAATTGCAGGTAACTTAAATGTAAATTTTACACTTCCGCTCTCGTCAGTAACTCCATCGGCTTTAACATCGGCTACATAATTATTGTTTGGGGGGTTTCCAGCTTTAACGTTTGCAAATAACTTTACGTTTGCATTACCAACAAAAGCACCGGTTGAATCTAATACAACAATAGTAGCTTTACAATCTGTATTTTTGTCGCAACCCACATTGGTAAATGCAAAAGTTGCTAAAAAAAAGCCTGAAATAATAAATAATAAATGTTTCATAACACTATTTTTAATAATATTAACACAAATATAGTAAAAAAACTTTAAACAATGAAAAATATACTGCTAATACTGTTTGTATCACTGCTTTTATTTAGTAACCGAGCACAAACATTGAGTAAAGAAACCATTTTAATAGAAACTACTTATGGAAATATGACCCTAAAATTATACGAAGAAACGCCTTTGCACAAAGCTAATTTTTTAAAATTAATACGCGAACGGTTTTACGACTCATTACTTTTTCACCGCGTAATTTCGGGTTTTATGATACAAGGCGGCGATTTATTAAGCAAACATGCAAAACAAGGAGATTCGCTAGGGCACGGCGATTTAAAATACACCATTCCGGCCGAAATAAATCCTAAATTAATTCATACAAAAGGAAAATTATGTGCGGCGAGAGAGAGCGATGATATTAACCCAAAATTTGAATCGAGTGCTTCACAATTTTACATTGTAATGGGTAAAAAGCGCACCATGGAGGATTTAAAAAAATACGAAGACCGCATTAATAAAACCCGCTATACAAATTGCGCCCGTAATTTTATAAAAACGAACCAGGGTTTAGACTTAAAAAAAACATATAACCGGTTAAAGGCAGAAAATAAAGCCGATAGTGCTAAGATAGTAGACGAAAAAATAGAAACTGACATAAAGAATATATATTTGAGCAGCCCTGAATACAAATTTAACCAACAACAAATAGAAGCCTACACTACTGTAGGCGGCACGCCGCATTTAGACGGTACATATACTGTTTTTGGAGAGGTGATAGAGGGGTTAGACGTTATAGATAAAATTGCAAATGCCCCAAAAGATAAACGAGATAGGCCTAATGTTGATATTAGAATGAAAATTATAGTAAAAAAACGTTAAATTTAAGTTTTAACTAAACTTTACTATATTTACTACATCTTAATACAAACACTTAAAACTTTTTAGTATGAAAAAATTAATTTTATCATTAGCTTTAGTTACTAGTTTAACTTTAGCTTTAAACGCACAAGATTCGCCAACATCAAAAACCAATACCGAAAAAAAGCAACAAACCCCCGAAGAACATGCAAAACATGGTGCTAAATGGGCTACTAAGAATTTAAGTTTAACGGCCGACCAAACTACTAAATGGGAAACTGCCGCTTTAGAACGTATTAATGCTAACGCACCTTTACGCGAAAAATTAAAAGGTACAACAACTCCTGAAGAGCGTAAAGCTACGCGCCAACAAATGAAAGCTAATATGGATAAGTTTGATACAAACTTAAACACGTTTTTAACAGCCGACCAAAAAACTTCTTGGGAAAAAATTAAAGCTGACAAAAAAGCGAAACACAAAGATAAAAAAGGTGGAGAGGAAGTTGATTTAGAACCGGAAAAATAATTTTTTTAAACACATGTCTAAAAAAAAATCCCGCCATTTGCGGGATTTTTTTATTTACTTAATTGCCTATAAAATTCGCCTGTAATAATTGAAGCGGCCATTGCAGCATTTATAGATTCTGTTGCATTTGTGTGATGAGAGGGTATAGTAATTGGGTTGTTTATTAACTTTAAATTATCGGCACTAATGCCATTTGCCTCGTTACCAATTACAATTAAGCCGGTTTTTAAATCCTCTTTATAAATGTTATTTCTGTTTAAAACGGCTCCATAAATATTTTGTATTTTATTTACAGCAATTAACTCACTTAAATTTATATACTCACAGTTTGTTCTCATAAACGCGCCCATACTGGCTTGTATAACTTTGGGGTTATAAAAATCGCAGCTTTGCGGCGAACAAAAAATAGTAGAATTGCCAAACCAATTTGCTAATCTTAAAATAGTGCCAAAATTTCCGGGGTCACGAATATCGTCCAAATAGAGCGCAAAATTTTTATTAAAATCAACCGTTCTTTTTGCTTCATTAAAATAATTACATACGGCCAAAGCCTTATTTGGAGTGCTTTGCAGACTTATTTTTTTTAAATCATGTTCGCTTACCACTGTATGTTTTATAAGTGATAATTTGTTTTTATTACTCAAAATAAAATCTTCAGTTGCAAACACCTCAAAAATAGTATTTGGTTTTAAATTTAAAAGTTCTTCAACCGTTTTAACGCCTTCGGCTAAAAAAAGCTGCCGTAAATCTCTATTTTTTTTTAAATGTAATGCTTGTATGGTGTGTATTTGGTTTTTACTAATCATATTTTAAAGCTAAATTAGTGGATTTTATTAATTACTGTTGCATTTATTTTTTAAAATAATAGTTATCAAAATTTCTAAAAATTGGGTTTTAGCGATTACACTTTTTTTATTTTTGTGTGGTTGTAATCCTACCAAAAAATTATTGCCTAATCAGTATTTAGTTGATAAGGTAGAAATACAAAACACAAAGGAAACAAACTTACCTAAAGAGGATTTTGAAGCTTTTATTCGCCAAAAGCCCAACCAAAAATTTTTACGACTGGTTCACTTTTACGTATGGTGGTATAATTTGTGGGACGAAAAAAAAATTATAGAAATTAAGCAAAAGCGCAATGTAAGATTTGATACCATTAATGCCGAACGCATACGAAAAACCGATATTAAAAATATTGAACGTGCTAAAAAAGGTAAAAAATTAAAAGTTCCAAAATTAAAAGATAAAGACGATCCTATACTGCGTGAAAGCATTAGGGATATTGGCGAGCCGGCAGTAGTACTTGATTCGGTTCCTACCGAGCAAACACGTTCACAATTGAGTAAATTTTTATTTAGTAAAGGGTTTTTTAATAATTATGTTACAGATACTATTATACTTGAAAAAAAATCCATGTGGGGTCTTAAAAAAAATTCTAAGCGGGCAATAGTCGAATATAAACTTCATCCGAATAATCCTTACAAAATAAACAATATAACGTATAAAATGGATGATGAAAAACTGGGAGCACTTATTTTAAGCGATACTATTCATTCTAAATTAAAACGGGGAATGATTTATGATAGTGAAAAATTTCAAAACGAACGCCAACGAATTACAGAGCATGTATTAAACAATGGTTATTATTATTTTGAAAACGCGTATTTAAGTTTTAATGTGGATTCAAATGCCACAAAGCATACAGTTGATGTAGAATTACATTTAAAAAAGTTTTCGAGGGCATATAGTTCAACTAACGACTCTTTAATTTCGGTTAATCATACCAAATACAAAATAGAAAATGTATATGTAATTACCGAGCCTGTTACCGGTAATTTACGCGAAATTCCTTTTAAAGATACTTTACACGTAAAAAACAAAAGCATTGTTTATTTACTAAATAAACCATTAGCGTATCGTAAAGTTTTAATAGCCCAATATATAGATATTTATAAAGGACAATTGTTTAGAAAAGATACTGCTGAGCAAACATACAAGCAACTACAGGGTTTGGGCATTTTTAAAAATGTATCTATTAAGTTTTTTAAAAACTTAAACTTTAATAATAAATTAGATTGTTATATTGTGTGTAACCCCTTAATAAAACAATCTATTACTACCGAAACAGGGTTAACAAATACATCTGGTAATCCGGGTTTTGATTTAAGTTTAGTTTATCAAAATAAAAATTTTTTTAAAGGAGGCGAGTTAGTTGAGCTCAGGCTACAAGGCGCAATTATTGGTCAAAAACAACTAAACTCAAACGATGCATCCAACTCAAATATAAATGAACTTCAAAAAATATTCAACACCGTTCAATTTGGTCCCGAATTTACTTTTTCGGTTCCCCGCGCGTTTTTTCCGTTTTCAATACTTCCTTTTACAAAAGAAATGTCGCCGCGTACCTATATAAAATCTTCATTAAATTTTCAGTCAAGACCGGAATATAGCCGGGTAATAACAAATATTAGCTATGGGTTTAATTTTAAATCTAATCAAGGCAAATTAAGACATGAGATTATCCCCTTAGAGGCCTATCTTGTGCGTGCCAAATTAAGTAATGATTTTAGCGACTATCTTAAAAGTTCGAAAGATGCCTTTTTAGAAAATTCATTTTTAGACCATATTACTACGCTAAGCCGTTATGGGTTAACATACACCTCAAAAGAAAATTCAAATAAAAGCAGAAAACCAGTAAGCTTTGTAAAATGGAATATTATGTCATCTGGAAGTATCTTAAGAAAATATTACGAATCGTCTGGTAAAAAACCCGATTCTTTAAATCGTTATTTAATATTTAAAATTCCTTTTGCACAATTTTTAAGAACCGATATTGATTACCGAATTTATATTCCTATTCGTAAAAAAAGCCGTTTAGTTTACCGAGTAGCCGGTGGTATTGGCAAACCACTTACTAACTTAAATGTAATACCTTACGAACAAAGTTTTTTTAGTGGTGGCCCCAATAGTGTTAGGGCTTGGCGTGCCAGAACATTAGGACCGGGAGGCTACGATCCCACAAATAGCTCAGCGCGTTTTGATAAAATTGGCGATATTTTATTAGAGGGAAATATTGAATACCGTTTTCACATTATTAAATCAATTAATGGCGCTTTATTTGTTGATGCCGGAAACATTTGGCGATTGGAGAAAGACGTAACAAAACCAAACGGCGAATTTTTGGTTAACCAGTTTTATAAGCAAATTGCCATGGGCGGCGGTATGGGTTTGCGTTTGGATTTAGATTTCTTTATAATACGTTTAGATTTGGCCGCACCATTACGCGATCCGAAATATGCTGAAAACGATAGGTGGACTTATGATAAACAACCTTGGAAAAGCATTGTACTAAATTTTGGTATTGGTTATCCATTTTAAAAATTATTTATGAAAGTTGCAGGTTTTACAATAATTAGAAATGCCATTACTTACGATTACCCTGTAATTGAAGCCATTACTTCTATTTTATCAATTTGCGATGTGTTTTATGTGGGTGTTGGAAATAGTAATGATGAAACCCGAAAACTTATTGAATCTATGCCTTCCGCTAAAATTAAAATTATAGATACTGTTTGGGACGATAGTTTGCGCAAAGGCGGACAAGTACTTGCGCTTGAAACCAACAAAGTTTTTGATGCTATTCCTGCTGACTACAATTGGTGTTTTTACATACAAAGTGATGAATGTGTGCATGAACAAGATTTACCGGCAATTAAAGAATCGATGCAACAGTTTAACGATGATGCTTCTGTTGACGGTTTACTATTTAAATACAAACATTTTTATGGGCAATACAATTACGTAGGTGCCGGCGGAAGATGGTACAAAAACGAAATACGTGTTATAAAAAACAATAAAAAAATTCGCTCCTATAAAGATGCGCAGGGCTTTAGAACTACTGAAAATAAGAAGCTAAACGTAAAAAAAATTAACGCATTTATTTATCATTATGGATGGGTAAAACCACCCAAAGCGCAACAAGCAAAACAACAAAGTTTTCATAAAATGTGGCATAGTGATGAGTGGATGAAAAAAAACATTCCCGCTGTGGATGAATTTGATTATAACAATATTGATATTTTGCAGGAATACAAAGGTACTCACCCAAAGGCGGTTCAGGCTCGCATACAAAATGCAAATTGGGAGTTTACTTACCATAAATCAAAAGCTAACTTAAAAGGCAAGTATAAGTTTTTGTTTTTTATTGAACGGTTAACAGGTTGGCGCATAGGCGAAAATAAGAACTATAAAATTATTTGAGCCTGAACAAATAATTATTAAATTCACACTGTTTTGTAATAAATTTTAAAATTAAATACATATGGAAAAATTTGACGTTACTATAATTGGCGGAGGCCCTGGTGGATACGTAGCAGCTATTCGTTGCGCGCAATTAGGTATGAAAACCGCATTAATAGAAAAATATCCTGCTTTAGGCGGCACTTGTTTAAACGTGGGTTGTATCCCTTCTAAAGCCCTATTAGATAGCAGTGAGCATTATTACAATGCTGTTCATCATTTTACCGAACACGGTATCGATATTAAAGCCCCTAAAGTTAACATCAAACAAATGATTGAACGCAAACGCGGTGTTGTAAAAATGACAGTTGAAGGCATTAATTTTTTAATGAAAAAAAATAAAATTACTGTTTATACAGGGCACGGAACTTTTGAAAATAAAACTACCATTCAAATTAAAAAAGACGATGGTTCGGTAGAAAAAATTGAAGCTTCTAAAATAATTATTGCAACCGGCTCTAAGCCTTCATCGTTGCCTGGCATTGATATTGATAAAAAACGGGTAATTACATCTACCGAAGCTTTAGAATTAACCGAAGTGCCAAAACATTTAATAATTATTGGTGGTGGCGTTATTGGTTTAGAAATAGGAAGCATTTACGGTCGTTTAGGTAGCAAAGTAACTATTGTAGAATTTATGGATCGCATTATTGCAGGCATGGATGGATCGTTAAGCAAAGAATTAACGCGTGTTTTAAAAAAGAATTTAGGTTTTGAATTTTTAGTTAAACATAAAGTTACAGGCACAAAAGCTACTGAAAAAGAAGTAACCGTTACAGCCTTAAATGCAAAAGACGAAACTATTGAAATTAAAGGCGATTATTGCCTTGTAGCCGTTGGGCGTAAAGCTTATACCCAAAATTTAGGTTTAGAAAACGCAGGTGTAAAATTGGATAATCGTGGACGAGTTGAAACCGACAATCATTTAAAAACGAATGTAGATAATATTTACGCCATTGGCGATGTAATAAAAGGCGCTATGTTAGCTCACAAAGCCGAAGAAGAAGGCGTATTTGTTGCCGAACAAATAGCCGGACAAAAACCGCACATTGATTATAATTTAATACCGGGCGTTGTTTATACTTGGCCCGAAGTAGCTGCTGTTGGCTTAACCGAAGAACAATTAAAAGAAAAAGGTGTTAAATATAAAGTAGGTTCTTTTCCGTTTAAAGCAAGTGGCAGAGCACGTGCCAGCATGGATACAGATGGTTTTGTAAGAGTTTATGCCGACGAAACTACCGATGAAATTTTAGGTGTACATATGATTGGTCCACGCACAGCCGATATGATTGCGGAAGCCGTTGTTGCGATGGAGTACAAAGCCAGTGCCGAAGATATTAGCCGTATGAGCCATGCTCACCCAACTTTTACTGAAAGCATGAAAGAAGCGTGTTTGGATGCTACTGGTAAGAGAGCTTTGCATATTTAAGCCTTAATTTATTTTGTAACGCACTAAACGTCGTTCGGTATAACTAGTTTGATTTAGAAAAAACAGATGAGTTTCGCTTACAATTCCTATTCCCAGTGCATAGCGGGTATTTATTGGTCTATTTAACATTCCATTATTATTAAAAGGTGGATGTATTTTATAATTAACTTTAAAATTTATAGTATTAAAATTGCCCGCAGGTGTATTCTTAATGTAATTTTTTTCAGTCATTTTTGATGTAATAAAAGCAATAGTATCTTTTAAATTAGATATTGGGTCATAGTATGTATTGTATGCGCTATTAAAGATTGTAGTAAAATCTTGAGAAGAAAAAACTATTGTGCCTGAATTATTAACTAAATAATGTAGTGAGTCTCTAACAAATGACCAACTCAAAATAATATCAGGTCTATACTGTTTAAAAAAAACTTTCCCGTTAATTATGGTATCTTTCTGTACAAAGCAACTATCATAAATGTTTGTAGGGGTTCCATTACCTAAACTATCTACTGTAAATTGTTGGTAAACCCAATAGTTACCTACTTTTAACCCAGATTACGCAATAGAGAATTCGAAAGGATAATCAAATTCCTTTGAATAGTTCCATAAGCCGCTAAACCATTGCCTTCGTTTTTTACTTAAAGC
>JAYVGH010000165.1:0-37509 GCA_043772435.1 Bacteroidota bacterium | reverse complement strand
TGATTTACAAGAAGATATTCCAAGTATTTGCGCTCAAAAATTAAAGTTTAATCAAGTGGACTTGGCATTAGTGCCTGTAGCTATATTAACAGAATTAGACAACTATTTTATTGAAACCAATTTTTGCATTGGTGCTAATGGAAAAGTAGATAGCGTGAAACTGTACAGCCAAGTACCCTTAAAGGAAATAAAAACTATTACTTTAGATTATCAATCCAAATCATCCATTACACTTACAAAAGTATTAAGTAAATTTTTTTGGCAGTTAGATGTAGAGTTTTTAAACGCAAAACCCGATTACGAAAAAAACATTAATGGCTCAAATGCCGCTGTAGTTATAGGCGATAGAACATTTGCATTAAACGGCACATTTAATTACGAGTTTGATTTAGCCGAAGAATGGCAAAAGTTCACGGGTTTACCTTTTGTGTTTGCCGCTTGGGTTAGTACTCATAAATTAGACGCAGATTTTATCAATAAGTTTAATTTAGTATTAAAATATGGTGTAGATAATTGTTTGCAAGCCATTGATGAAAATGAAGAATCATTAATTATACCTAAACAAAAAGCCATTGAATATATTACTACGCGCTTAAATTATAATTTGGACGAGCCAAAATTAAAGGCCTTAAGTTTATTTTTAAATTACATTAAACAGCTTTAAAACTATCGCCCACAATAACCTTAAGAGATTTAGGTTTGCAATCGTAAAACACTTCTTTTTCTTCAATAGCAGGTTCGCCATCAAAATGAATTGTGTCTTTATCATCCCTAATTATAGTTAATTTATTAGTGGTGTAGGTTTCGATATGCTTGCTTAAGTGCGCTTTGTTTTTTAATATTTTAATTAGCAAACCAAATACACTAAAAGGATTAAAGGGTTTTAAAATGGCGATGTGAAATTTACCATCCTGCATATTAGCTTCTGGGGCAATATAAAAATCGTTACCATACTGCCCGGCGTTAGCCACAGTTATTAGAAAAGCTTTGCGTTTTATTTCTTCGTTATTAAATTTTAACGTGTAGTTTTTTGCACGGTACTTAAATAATTCTCTAAAGGTAATTTTTACATAGCTTTGTAAACCGCGTTTTGCAGTTGTAGCAAATAAATTACCAATATGTGCATCAAACCCTACGCCGCTGGTGCAAAAAAACGGAATGCCATTTACAGACCCATTATCAATAAGTACTGTTTTACCTGTGTATATTTGTTTTATTACTTCTTCTACTTTCATAGATAAGCCTAAACTTCGGGCTAAACCATTACCCGAGCCGGCAGGCACAATACCCAAAGCAATATCTGTGCCCATTACACTTTTAGCAACTTGGTTCACCGTGCCATCACCTCCTACAGCAATTACATCGGTGTAATCTTGTGAATGCAGAATATCTAACACTTCTTTAAAATGATTTTTATCTTTCCAAATTACAATTTGGTAATACACATTTTGTGGAAATTCTTTGCGTATAGTTTCAATTAAATAGTCGGATATTTTTTTGCCGGCATTTGGATTTACTATAAACAGTAATTTACGAGGCATTAGGGTTAGGTTAGTCATACAGCTACATTAAGAAAGCTCATTAGTAATTTGCTATGTGTTTTAATATTATTTATCGTTTACTAAATTAAGTATTATTACTAATACTTTTAAAAACGATATTTTATACTTAGTTATCATAAACATTAAACACTAATAATTTCGTTGTAAATTCTATCTTTTGCGTTGGCTACCCAATTTTTAAATAAAGCATTTTCGTTTTTATTTGTTGAAATAAAATTTGTGAGCTTACTTAAATTAAACGAATCGTTAAACACGCCGGCTCCTGCTTTAACCGCATCTCGCGAGTTACAAAACTGTTCGTAATGCCCTTGTATTGGTACCATTAAAACGGGTTTGCCTAAATACATGGCTTCGCACACGCTTTCAAAACCTGCGCTACTTGCAAGTCCACGCGATTTACTCATCATTTCTAAAAATAAAGTATCGTTAATGGCGTGTACAAATAGTTTTTGTTTATCAAAAGTAAAGCTTGAATATAATTTCTCCGGTTGATCGGTAAAGCAGTGTAATTCTACATCGGGATTAGCTTTGTGCCATTCTAAAATTTCTTCAAAATAGCCACTGTTTACTAAATACACTAAATAAAAATCATTGTGTTGCACTTCTAATTCAAAAATTTCTTTTCGTAACAATGGTGGCACTACTACCACATCCTCGTTATTAGTATGAATTTTGTAAAAGGATAATGCTAAGTTTTTTGATGAACCTTTAGCGGTTAATTTTGTAAAATATTTTATAGAAGCTTTGTCAATCCATCGTCCTGGAGGAAATTCAAAGTCGGGATGAAAATATATATATTGATGCGCCACACAAATAAGTTTTGCTTTAGGCTTGTAATAGCGATAATACAAACCTATTAAAATATCAAAAAAATTAATTATTAC
This sequence comes from Bacteroidota bacterium, assembly GCA_043772435.1. Classification (GTDB taxonomy): domain Bacteria; phylum Bacteroidota; class Bacteroidia; order B-17B0; family Aurantibacillaceae; genus Aurantibacillus. Next base: position 35,063 of record JAYVGH010000165.1, on the reverse strand, counting down.
ATCGGGTTCATGTTCTTTTACCAAAGCATCAATTGTTCTTAAACTTTGTTTGAAGGTTTTAATTTTTTTAAAATTATGTATAACCGATTTTGTAACATTTATACTTTTATTTTTTTTATCGGTTACAAAATTTGGGCTTGGTAGCTGTATAATTGGTGCTTTAACTTTTTCAAAGAAAAACTTTGGAATATCTCTACTACCACTGCTGCCTAACAACACAGCACATACCGTGTGCCCTTCGGTAATAAGCATATCACACAAGGTCATTGCTTGTGTCATGTGTCCACGGCCTTCGCCTTGCACGGCTAATATATATTTTTTCGCCATATTACTTATTGTTCTTTAACCACTACTCCTTTTGGTAATATTTCGGATATGGAATTATTATTACTTTTTTCTTCTTGCTTTTTAGTTTGTTCGTCTAACCACTCTTGGTAATAAATTATTTTCCAATTGCCTTCGGTATCTTCAACCAATGCAGTAAGGCTTTCTACCCAATCGCCACTGTTTAAATATTCAATTCCGTCTATCATTTTAATAGCAGGTTGATGAATATGTCCACAAATAATACCTGCACAGCGGCGAGCCTTGGCTACTTTTACTAATTCGTTTTCGTAATCGCCAATAAACGAAACTGCCGATTTTACTTTTGCTTTTACTACCTGTGATAGCGAGTAATAGGGAAGTCCTCGTTTTTCTCTATATGCATTATAATGCCTGTTTAGCCACAGTAAAAATGTGTAACCGACATCTCCCAGTTTCGCTATCCATTTTAATTTTGTAGTAACGTTATCAAAAATATCCCCGTGTGTAACAAAATATTTTTTGTTTACTCCAAAATGCGTGTAGTGTTTTTTTATTGAAAAGTTTCCGATTTTTAAAGGGAGTATTTCTTCTAAAAAATCATCGTGATTACCCCTTAAATATATTATTTGACATTTTTTTTTAGAGGTTAAGCCAATAATATGTTTAAAAAAATTACTGTGTTGTTTGCGCCATTTGCCGCTTTTTCTAAGTTGCCAGCCATCAATAATATCTCCATTTAAAATAAGTGTTTCGCACTTGTGATGTTTTAAAAAATTTACTACTTCTTTGGCTTTGCTGGCTTTTATGCCTAGGTGGATATCAGAAAGTACAATTGTTTTGTAAAACGTTTTCATTAAAAGAGTTTTACAAATTTGAGAAACCAATGTAACATTAGTTTTAACTATAGATTAACTAAAAATTAAAAACCCAAGTGTAAATGTAACACAACGTTATTAATATGTATTTTGAATGTTACTTAATAGTTACCCCCAACTTTTCTATTTTCGTACCCCTTAATAAAAGGTAAGGTTTTTGGCGCTTTAACGGTTAAAGATGAATCGTTTAACGACAACATAAACTTTTTTAATTGTAAAATTTCTGTTTTAGATAATTGTAATGAATCGAATGGTAAAGTTTGATTGGGTATGCTTAACCCAAAGGCCTTTCCGCCACCTTTTCTGTAAAATTCAATAATTTCATCAATTGTTGTATAAACGCCATTATGCATGTAAGGTGCGGTTTTACTAATGTTACGTAGACTTGGTGTTTTAAAAGCTGACAGGTGAATTTTATTTTTTGATAGTTTATACCTACCACTATCTAATGCAAGTTGTGTGTTTAATTTATTGGCAGGTGTGCCAATAACTTCAAACTCATTATCGCTGTAAAATGGCGGGGTTAATCCATTAAATAGCGGGAAAAAATGGCAACTGCCGCACAATGCTTTTCCTGAAAAAATTGTGTAGCCGGTAATTTCATCTTTGTTTAATTGTTTTAAATCTCCGCGAATGTATTTATCAAATCTGGAATTTAACGTAATCAATGTTCGTTCAAACTCGCTTATAGATTTTAAAAGTGCATAATACGTAATTGCAGTATCCTGAGTGTTTTCAAATGCTTTTTTAAAATAAGATTTATACTCGCTACTTAATTGCAGTTTTTTAATAATGTCATCCGGGGTTGAAAACATTTCCATATGGTTATTTAAAACATCGCTTACTTGGTCTTCTAACTGCAAACTTCTACCATCTAAAAAAAAACTTTTTTGAAAAACAGTATTCAATAATGAAGGCGTATTTCTTTTTAACTTTTCGTTTGAAGAAAACTCCAAATCAAAATCAACATTATTTGCAAAAGCATATTTTGGATTATGACAAGAGGCACAGGCTCTTTGCGTATTACCCGATAAAATTGGGTCAAAAAACAATAGCTTGCCTAATTCTATTTGTTTATTAACAAGTAACGAATCTCTTAATACAACTGAAAAATATTTTGTATTAAGCCATTTTTCATCATAAAAAATTTTTCGGCGAATATTAATGGCATACGATGTTTGTAGGACCTTTTCATCTCCTTCGTACAAATTAAATAAATTTTCGTATAATGGTTTTAAATACTGTGTTATAAATTCTAAACGATTAAACGAATCATAATCTGAATTTTTATTAATATAATTTTGAGATAACTTAAGTAATTTAATAGTACGCATTTTCTCATTCACTTCCATTATAGAAATAGCTTTTTCAAAACCAAAAATTATACTTTTTATTTCTTCTAAGTTTTTTTTGTTAACTGTACCATCATACCCATTTAAATATAACGCCATTATTCTAACAATTTCAAAACGAAGCATATCTACAGTAGTAGCCTGCTTTGTATACTTGCCCTTAACTTTTGTTTCTATTGAATTAAATGAGTTTTTTAATAATTCCAATTCATAGTTTATTTGGATATTGGAATCAATTTCTTTTGCGTACAAATATGATTCGATTATTTGGAAACCGTGGGGTGTAAATGTTTTATAGCCATATTCGTATTCGGCTTTATTTACCAAAGCACTATTTAAAAAATACTTAGAAAGAAATGGGAAATGATACTCTAAATAATATTCAACTTGCTTGTAATTAAACCGAGCTAATTCATAATGTTTAATGGCTTTATCTCTATTTTTATTTTTTACAAAAAAAGATATACTATCAATATTAGCGTTACAAAGCTTAATATTATTAATAACCAATTGATTTAATTTATTAGAAAAATCTTGATCTTTATTTAAATCAAAAGAATACCAAACAAATAAAATAACGCAGGAAAAAATTATTTTATTAAATAATTTTGTGTTAATTTTTAATAAATTTAAGTGTCTGTGAGTAACCACCTGTATTAATTTTTAGCAAATATACGCCAGCCAATAAGTCTTCCATAGGAATATAATATTTATTTACTCCCATTTTTGCATCTTTTTGTAGTTGTACTTTTACGAGTTTTCCGCTTATATCATAAATTCCAAAATTCAAATCACTATCAATTGCTTGGTGTAATTGCACGGTTAAATAATTATTTACTGGATTTGGATAGGCTGATAATATTACGGGTTTATTGCTTGGTTCTTCAATAAAGGTGATTGATACATTTCTAGGACACAATGGTGCTTTGGTAAAATACATCGAAGCTCTAGGGACGGCAGCAGATGTAGTAGTTTTTAAGAAACGCTGTAAATTACTAACGTAAAACGATTTTGCATAACTAAACGCAGGCGTTTTTGTATTAATAGTTGTTATGTTAAACCAATCTGCTTGGGTGCGAGTTTTATTAACATCCATAATAACATAACCGTGGCTGTTTAAATCGCAATATTTAATGTGACTGTTAGCCGCTTGTATAACCGATGCGCCGCCTGGAATTGAAGCGCCGGGAGATGTAACACTTGGTGTAACAAATTCAACACCTGCCGAGCCAGCTCCGGTTGAACTGTTATAACTGGCAGTAGGCAAATCGTTGGCCCATGATGAATGTATATCTCCGGTTAAAACAACCAGATTAGAAATATTATTAGTTAATATATGGTTATAAACTCTGGTACGCTCTGCAGGATAACCATCCCATTGGTCTCCATTAAATCCTGTCCCAAATACTTGTAAAGGTGCCATCATTACTTGCTGACCTAATATTTTCCATTGACTTGTAGAACTGCTTAAAGCACTTGTTAACCAACTGTATTGTGTCGTGCCTAAAAGCTGACGAGTTGCCGATGTTACCGTTGCACCCGAAGTACCTGCTTGTAAATCTCTACCCTCAACACGCGTATCTAACATCATTAAATCTATTAAATTACCGTATTTAATAGTACGGTATATTTGAGTAGGATTAGAAACGCTGGTTTGGCGGATAGGTTGCCATTCAAAAAATGCTTTAGCTGCCATTGATTTTCTAACGCTCCACAAACCTTCAGTGCCTGGTGTGTGATTTTGTGCGCCATTCATCCAAGCATCGTTTGTAAATTCGTGGTCATCATACACAATAATAAAAGGAAATTGTTGGTGTAAACGTTGTAAATCATCATCTAATCTATATGACGAGTAGCGCATTCTATAATCAGCAATCGAAACAATTTCGTTAGCCGGAGACCATTGTCTGTTTACCGCTGCGTTTGGAGAATACCCTCCTGTATTATATTCATAGATATAATCTCCTAAAGATAATACTGCATCAAAATCTTCGCGTTGTAATAAACTGGCGTATACATTAAACCAGCCAGCTTCAAAATTTGCACATGAAACCATAGCAAAACGCAAACTGTCAGCCGATGCGCCTACCGGATTTGTTTTAGTACGCCCGCGTGGTGATAAATAACCAGCTGTTTGAAATTCGTAATAATAAACTGTATTTGGATTTAATAACGTAACATCTACTTTTACTGTAAAATCAGCACTTGAGTCAGTTAATATTGATCCGCTTTTTACAATTGTAGTCATGCCTGTATCAGTAGCAACTCTCCAATTTACTACTAACGTTTGATTTATTTGGGTAGAATCAGGTGTTACACGTGTCCAAATAATTACACGGTCAGATAACGGATCGCCGGAAGCTACACCATGGTAAAAGGGTTTTAAACAGGGTTGTAAACTTACTTTATGTTGCTGTTGAGAAAATCCAACAATAGCAATTAAAACTAAAATGGCAGAATAAAAATTTTTCATGTGTTGTTTTTTTATTTTTTAGTTTTTAATAAATTTTTCTACAACCGTTACATCGCTTGCAACTAATTTTAAAAAGTATATTCCGTTTGGTAATTCAGAAACGTTTATAGTTTGATTATCTAATTGATTTAGTTGACATTTTGTTTTATAAACTAATTGCCCATTAACCGAATAAATTTGAAACTCAGCTTGGTTATCTTTTAAAAATTGTGGGTTTTGAAAATTAACTTGAATGTTATTTGTTGATGGATTGGGATAAATAGCTATTTTGTGGTAAACAGTAGCTTCTTCAATAGTAGTTACACTGCAAACCAAACTGTATGTTCCGGCTAAACCGCTTGCAAAACCTGTACCACCTGTAATTGCAGTTGTAGGAGAAATTGTATTTTGCACACAAGATGGAACAATAATTTTAATACGACCACCACCTGCACCACCACCGGAATTGCCATTATTTCCATTACCACTTGTTATGGCTTGTGTACCGCATCCAAACGAACTGTAATTACAACTAACTCCATTTCCTTTTAAACCACCAGTACCGCCATTTCCACCACTAGCACTTAAATTACCTGTAATATTTATTTTATTACCCGACTCTAAATAAATACCACCACCCGAACCGCCACCCGAGCCTGATCCACCACCGGCACCACACGATAAATTTGCTTCTCCACAATCGTCACATCCATCAGTACAACATTTTGCAGTTACGCCACCATCGCCACCTAAACCTCCGCCTAATCCAATTGAACCATTGGCAGAAATAGAACCTGCAATAATTAATGTGTCTTGTACTACTATTTTTACCATTCCGCCACCGTTACCACCTTTTATACCATTACCGCCTTGCACAAAAGAACGCGCTCCGCCACCGCCACCGGCACCACCCGAACCTAAATCAATATCATTTAAATTAGAAGTTCCATAATTAGAACCCGAAATACCGCCCGTACCTCCGCTACCAAATACCACCGGAAACCCTGTAGAAACATTTATACCGCTATTTACTGAAAACGAGCTGGTTCCGTTTCCTCCAGCTTGAGCATTACCGCCTTTGCCACCATAACTACCGCCGGCACCGCCGCCGCCGCCGCCGCCTGAACCAATCATTCCCGCTTCATCATTTGTATTTAAGCATTGTTGTTTTGGTCCTGAACCATTTTGCCCAATAGCACCAGCCAAACCAGCACCTGGTCCATTACCTGCAACACCTTGTTTACCGCCTTCAACGGTAACTTGCCCCGTATTATCTTTATTACTACAGCCTGTTAATGATATTTGATCGCCCGTAATACTTGTAACACTCGTGCCACCAACTCCACCTAAGCCACCAGTATAACCGGCATCATCGGCATTAATTAAGCCATTTATAATTGCGCTTTTCGCATAAATTTCTAATTTTCCGCAACTGTTTGATGAGTGTTTATTTACAAATACTGTTACGCCTGTAGGAATAACAAATTTTCCGGTAATACTGTACGTACCGGATAAAATAATGCTAGAAGTAACAGTAAAATCACCCGGAACATTAGTTACTGCGCACTGTGAATAGCCAAGGTTTATTTTTAAAACAATTAAGCAAGTTGATAAGAATAGTGCTGTTTTTAGTTTCATTTTTGTGTGTGTTTTTAATCAGTAATTATTATTTTTTTGTAAGCTTTTTTTGTATCGTTAAAAAGTATTTCAATAAAATAAACGCCATTGTTTAAATTACGGGTATCCGTTTCTAAAGTGGAATTATTTATTTCATTAATTGTAGAGGGAAATTTTTTACCCGAAACATCGTAAAAATTTATTTGGTTAATTAACATATCTGGAATAAAATTGATTTTTAATTTTGATGTAGACTTTGTTAAAACATTTGGATACACAACTACCTGGTCGTTTAATTCGTTTTTGAAAATTCCTGTAACCGTATTACACAATGCGGTTGGCAACATAATTATTTCAAAAGTATCTTTTATGCAACTTAAAGCATCGTAACTATAATATGTTGTTGGCACTACTGTAGTTATAGTAACTGAATTTTGTGTCACGCCAATCGGAAACCATTGCACAGAAGCTGGCCAAGATGGAATTAAATTTACAGATTGGTTAGGACAAGCATTTAATGTTACTTTTTTACCTGCGTTTTTTACGAGTGTAAATTGGTCGCTTACAGTACCGCCAGCATTAATAAACTTTGCATCTAATCGGTTATCATTTACTTCCAACAACATGCTGCCAAAAATTGTATTTGAATAATTATAAAATACAGGGTGAGGCCAACCTGATGATGTACTACTAACTTTGCCAGAACAGCCACAAACGGTATAAACTGTACCTTTATGAGCTTTTGAACCTGCTGTTTGTTTTTGATAAGGGCAGGCGGTCGGGTAACTACCACTACCACCGTCTTTTATGTGTGTAGTATTAAATGAACCTGAATTACCATAATGCGCGTCAATTAAAAACGAACGCTCGTAACAGTGGCTATGACCATTTAAAACCATATCCACTCCACCATTTTCTAAAATAGGAAGTATATTTTGGCGCATATCTACCAACTCACCATCTAAGAAATTACTATTATCGGAATTATGACTACCTTTTGTGTAGGGCGGGTGATGCCAGTAAGCGATAACCCAAGGCTGAGTATTTGCTGCTAAATCGGCTGTTAACCATATTGCCATTGGGTCTGTAGCATCTCTTCCTTGGTCGTAGGAGTCTAAGGCAATAAAATGCACATTACCATAGTTGTATGAATAATACGCTTCGGTATTTGATGCTACACCGCCAGCCTCTGCATTAGTAGGTAGTGTAAAAATATCGAAATAAGCAGGTGAAGGTGAAAATGGAATATTGTTGTTGTAATCATGATTACCTGGCGAAGGCCAAACTACTATGCGTTTTAATTCATTAGCATAAGTACTATTTGTAAATACGTTACTTTGGTATTCACTATCAAAACCGCCATCGTAAGCATTGTCTCCTAACCATATCCAACCATCAATGTGCGAGTTTGAAATGTAACTTAAAAATCCATTTCTGGCACTAGTTTGATTCCCACTTCCTGTTCCTGCATCACCCACCACCCAAAATTTATAATTCCCAATAGTACCTATTGTTGGACTAGTCTTAAAAAAAACAGTACTTGATGGAACAGTAAGTGTTGTACCAGAACTTCCTACTGCATAATAATAAGTGGTAGAGGGGGTTAAGCCTGTTATTTTTATTTCATGATTTGTAATAAAAGCCGGATCGGCTATAACATTCGTTAAACTAGTAGGAGATAATCCATAATATACTTTCGAATCGGTAGCTGATGTAGTACGCCACTTAACAATCATACTGCTAGATGTGCCAATGTTTAAATATGGGCCTCTATCAACTGTGGTTGAAATAGGCGTTAGGTTGCCACTTAGCTTTAAATTAAAACTAATATCAGAGCTACTGCCATTTTCCTGATGGATTTCGATAGCGATAACATTATTGCCATTTACAAGGTAGGTAGGGCTAATAGTAATTTGATTCCAAGCGCTTTCGCCACCAAATGAAATTGTAGAGTTGGCAGTTGTTGTGTGAATTATTGATCCGCCCGGCATATTATCTCGCCAAACCTCAACACCGTTAATATATACTACAATACCGTCGTCTCTTACAGCTTGTAAATCCAATGAAAAATATTGTGAGGGATTAACAACATTTATTGTTTTTCTAAAATAAGTTGTAATATGTTTGTTTGATGAACTGCTGCCATAACTTACAACCGTGGCTTCATCGCCATCTCCATATCCTAACTCGGCATTACCACTTGCCCAAACAGCATCGTTAAATGTACTTGAACTCCAAGCAATACCTTGATTTGAACCATCAACTAAATACTTCCAATTTGAACCTGGTGAAACTAACGTCACCAACTGTGCATTTATAGCTAAGTTTAATAAAAAGAAAAATATGAGGAATATATTGCGCATTGCACAAAAATATACAAAGCAACGCCATCATAACTTATAATAGTATTATGTTTGATTTAAATTTTGTTGATGTTTAGGTAATATTGTTAACATAAATTTAACAAACGGCAATCTAAATGCTTTAGTAAAATCCTTTTCACATAATGTTAACTTAACTTGTATGGTCAGAAACAATTACCCATTTGTTGTCGATTTTTTTCCAAAGCAAGGTAAAGTGTCCTCCCGCTGGTTTTTCTTTTTCAAGTTCCCACTTTCCAATTACATAAATACTACTTTTAGACAGTTGAGTGGATTCAATAATCGTAAATTTTAAAATACCCATTGATTTTTTATCTGGATAGCTTTTTTCATAATTATCCAAGGTTTTTTGCCAACCATATGTTATACCCTTGTTACCAATAAACTTAAGACTATCGTTTTTCCAGTAAAAGTCCATATATCCTCTTATCTCGCCATTATTCCAAGCTAAGACCTGTGTCGACATAATATTTGAAACGGTTTTAAGATCACCCATAACTTTTTTTTGTGCAAAAGAACAAAAACAATAAAGGGTAAAAATAAAGAAAGCTACTTTTTTCATACTTGTAAAATTACACAAAATGTATTACTTTTGTTTCCCGTTCTTTAACACACTTATTAAGAAAAGCTGAGGGATACGCCCTATGAAGCTTTACCAACCCTATTATGTAATTAAAAAATTAAAAATTAAGGATTAAAAATTAACCACTATTTTTAATCTATAATCTTTAATCTATAATTTGTTAAAAGAAGGTGGGAATTCGTTCCGAAATTTATCGGAAAAAATAAGTAGAACAGATTTAAAAAAATATTAATACTAAACACACATAAATCTCTTCTGCAAATGCGGAAGAGATTTTTTTATTTAAATATATGAGCACAATACAACAAGAATTAGAAAAAAGAGTATTAGTTATTGATGGGGCAATGGGCTCACTCATACAAGAATACAAATTAACCGAAAAAGAATTTAGAGGCACACGCTTTGCCGATTGGCATAAAGATTTGCAGGGTAATAACGACTTGCTATCTATAACCCAACCGCAAATTATTAAAACTATTCATAAAGAATATTTAAAAGCAGGTGCTGATATTATTGAAACCAACACGTTTAGCGATACAGTTATTGGTATGGCAGATTACGATTTGCAAGAATTTGTATATGAATTAAATTTTGAATCAGCCAAAATTGCAAAAGAAGCCATTGCAGAGTTTTTAGCAGATTGTGCACTGAGCGGAGTCGAAGTGCAACAACAACGCTTTGTTGCCGGAGCTATCGGACCAACAAACAGAACCTTGTCATTATCTCCAAACGTAAACGACCCCGGCTATAGAGCCATTACGTTTGATGAACTTGTACAAGCCTACACAGAACAAGTACGTGGCTTAATTGATGGCGGCGCCGATTTACTATTAATTGAAACTATTTTTGATACATTAAATGCTAAAGCGGCATTATTTGCCATACAAAACTATTGCGAAAAAATAAATAAAAAAATGCCAGTAATGGTTTCCGGCACAATTACAGATGCGAGTGGTAGAACCTTATCGGGACAAACAACGGAGGCTTTTTTAAATTCTGTTTCTCACGTTGATTTATTAAGCGTAGGATTGAATTGTGCATTAGGTGCAAAAGATATGCGTCCTTATTTAGAAGAGCTTTCTAACAAAGCGCCTTTTTATGTAAGTGCTTATCCAAATGCGGGCTTACCTAATCAGTTTGGCGAGTACGACCAAGATGCGCACGAAATGGGGCATCAAATAGAAGATTTTTTAAAAGCAGGTTTTTTAAATATTGTTGGCGGTTGCTGTGGCACAACGCCTGCACACATTAAGCGTATTGCCGAATTAGCTAAAGATGCAAAGCCCCGCAAAAAACCAAAGCCCGATACATTAATGCACTTGAGCGGTTTAGAGCCTTTTACCTTAACGCCCGAAAGTAATTTTTTAAATGTGGGTGAACGCACAAATGTAACGGGTTCAAAAAAATTCTTACGCTTAATTAAAGAAGGGAATTATGAGGAAGCTTTATCCATTGCTAAAGACCAAGTGGATGGTGGCGCACAAGTAATTGATGTAAATATGGATGAAGGCATGTTAGATAGCGAACAAGCTATGACAACCTTTTTAAATTTAATTGCTTCAGAACCTGATATTTCAAAAGTTCCTATCATGATTGATTCCAGTAAATGGAGCGTGATTGAAGCGGGCTTAAAATGCGTGCAAGGGAAAGCCATTGTAAATTCTATTTCATTAAAAGAAGGCGAAGAAAAATTTATTGAACAAGCCAATAAAATAAAACAATACGGTGCAGCTGTTATTGTAATGGCGTTTGATGAGGTGGGACAAGCCGATACCTTGGAGCGTAGAAAAGTAATTTGCAAACGTGCGTATGATGTTTTAGTTGATAAAGTAAAATTTCCACCACAGGATATTATTTTCGATCCTAACATTTTCCCTGTGGCAACAGGTATGGAAGAGCATCGTTTAAATGCATTAGACTTTTTTAATTCCACCAAATGGATAAAAGAAAATTTACCATACGCAAAAGTTAGTGGCGGTGTAAGCAACGTTTCGTTTTCGTTTAGAGGAAACGACCATGTACGCGAAGCAATTCATTCATCATTTTTATACCACGCTGTTAAAAACGGAATGGACATGGGTATTGTAAACCCTGCTCAATTAGTGGTGTATGATAATATTGATAAAATATTATTAGAATTAGTGGAAGATGTTTTATTAAATAGAAGAGATGATGCCACGGAACGATTGGTAGATCACGCAGAATCCTTAAAAGGAATTACCAAAGAAAAAACCGAAAAAGATGAAGCCTGGCGAAAAGGCACAGTTGAAGAGCGTTTAAGTTATGCCTTAGTAAAAGGCTTGGTTGAACATATTGATGCCGATACCGAAGAAGCCCGACTTAAATTAGGCAGACCTTTGTTTGTAATTGAAGGCCCTTTAATGGACGGAATGAATATTGTTGGCGATTTATTTGGACAAGGAAAAATGTTTTTGCCTCAAGTTGTAAAGAGTGCGCGTGTAATGAAAAAAGCAGTGGCATATTTAGAACCTTATTTGTTGCAGGAAAAAGAAGATAATGCAAAAGCAGGCATTGTTGGAGACGGTAGAACAAATGCAGGAAAAATTTTAATGGCAACAGTTAAGGGCGATGTACACGATATTGGTAAAAATATTGTTGGTGTTGTACTAGCGTGTAATAATTACGAAATAATAGATATTGGCGTAATGGTAAGTTGCGATAAAATTTTAGAAGAAGCAAAAAAACATAATGTTGATATTATTGGTTTAAGCGGATTAATAACGCCCTCTTTAGATGAAATGGTGCATGTAGCTAAAGAAATGGAACGTTTGAATTTTAAAACTCCTTTATTAATTGGTGGCGCAACAACTTCTAAAGTTCATACCGCCGTTAAAATTGCACAAAATTATTCCGGGCCGGTAGTACATGTAAATGATGCAAGTAAATCGGTACCAGTAGCAAGTAGTTTAATATCGAATGAATTACGCGATGCTTTTATGGAGAAGGTAAATAAAGATTATGACCGTGTGCGCGAACAAAATAAAAATGCACAATCGCAAAATAAATTTATTTCGATGAAAGAGGCCCGTCAGAATAAATTCCCTATTGATTGGAACAAAATACAAATTATCAAACCAACATTTACAAGAACAAAAGTATTTGATAACTATGACTTAAAAGAAATTGCTGAATACATAGATTGGACACCTTTTTTTATTTCGTGGGAAATGAAAGGTTCTTATCCGAAAATTTTAAAAGATCCTACTCGTGGTGTTGAAGCAACTAAATTATTTAACGATGCGCAAGCAATGCTCAATAAAATAATTTCAGAAAAATGGTTACAAGCAAAAGCGGTAATTGGAATTTTTCCGGCAAACACGGTTAATGATGATGATACTGAAGTATATGATGAACAGGGTAATAAGTTACATACATTCCATTCTATACGTCAGCAAAGTAAAAAACCAGCAGGTCAGTATAATGTTGCGTTAAGTGATTTTATTGCGCCAAAGGGAAAACAAGATTACATAGGATCATTTGCATTATCAACTGGTTTTGGAATAGATACACACGTTGCTCGTTTTGAAGCTGAACACGACGACTACAGCGCAATTATGCTAAAAGCATTAGCAGACAGATTAGCGGAAGCCTTTGCGGAATTAATGCATAAAAAAGTTCGTAAAGAAATTTGGGGTTACGCTAAAAATGAAGATTTTAAAAATGAAGATTTAATTAAAGAAGAATATGCCGGTATTCGCCCGGCACCCGGCTACCCGGCACAGCCGGATCACACCGAAAAAAATACTATTTGGGAATTACTTGAAGTTGAAAAAAATACAGGAATTATTTTAACAGAAAGTTTAGCTATGGTTCCAACAGCAGCAGTAAGTGGTCTGTATTTTGCGCATCCACAATCGCATTACTTTGGGGTTGGCAAAATTACCAAAGAACAGGTAGAAGATTACGCCAAACGTAAAAATATGAAGTTTGAAGAGGCGCAGCGTTGGTTAGGAAGTGTTTTGGCTTATTAATTTTTTTATAAGTGTATTTGATTAATAAATATTTATACTTTGATTTATTATTATAATTAAAATCTATACCTAGCTATGAAATTATCACTATCAATTTTACTTCTTTTTTGCTTTCAATTAAATGCGCAAGTGTCGCCTTCAGTTACTTGGACATTTGGTATAAATTCTGCTTGTTTTGGCAGCGCGGCTGCGGCCGATTTGGATAATGACGGGAAGAAGGAGATTGTGTTTGCTACCTATAATGAAATTGCCAAGGTAATGAGTTTATCAGTTTCATCAGTAGAATCACTACTTTTTAGAGCAAAACAAAATTTACAAAAATATTTAGGGAATTATTATCATAAAAACGAAAAGTAACCGCAAGTTTTTACATTATTAAACATCTAATAAAATATGAACAAAAAAACTGAGTGGATAAATAACGTGGAAAGTAGCATAAACGGAATTCTATCCGTTGAGGTAAATCCGTATTTATACAGTAAAATTTTAACAAAAATTCAGTCCAAAACAAATCAACTTATTGCGCCTAAATTTATTTTCGCTTCATTAATTGCTTTACTAATTTTAATAACATTAAATATTTTTATTTTTAAATCAACTTCTACAAATTCAACCTCTGCAACAAACGATTTAAAAAAACTATCAAACACATTTCAATTACTAAACGAAAACACTTTGAATTATAATTAGAGCAATGACAAAAACTAAACTATTAATTATAGCCGTTATAACCTTGCTTCTGTTAAACATAGCAACTTTAGCGTTTATATTTACACGCAAACACCCCATTCATAACGATATGCGAAATGGCGAGGGACCAAAACAATTAATAATTGAACGCTTAAAATTTAATGAAGCTCAACAAAAACAATATTCAGTTATTGTAGATGATCATAGAACTAAAAGCAAAGCACTAAACAAAACATCGGGAGTAATGCACAACGAATTATATTCTCTTTTAAAAGAAAAATATATTGATAAACAAAAAGCCGATACCATTATTATTAAAATAGCTGAGAACCAAAAAACAATTGATAATTTAAATTTAGAACACTTTCAACAAATAAAATCTATTTGTACAGTCAATCAAATTCAATTTTATAATATTTTAGTGGGCGAATTAACGCATTTATTTTCACCGCACCCTCCAAAAAAATAATTTTAAATAAGCGCAAGTTTACAAACTAAATAACATCTAACTATTAAACCACACTAAAATATGAAAAAACTACTTTTATCAGCTACCATTATATATAATGTAGCACATGCTCAAACCAACCCTGCTATTACAAGTTGGTTGCAAAATACCACTATAAAAGGCAGGCATTACGTTTCGGGTAACTCTACCCCTATAAACGATGCGGCATTAACTGCAAATACGCAAAGTGTTCAATACTCTACTAACTGGGTTTATGCGACAACACAAGGCATTCCTTCATACATTGTTGGTCCGTATTTAGATGGAAATCCTTCACAGGCAAGTAATCAAAATGCTATTTTTAAATTTCCATTGGCTCCTGTTCAAAACACAGCAACCCCAGTGGCCACTTCGGGCGGTAACATAGGCGTATTTATAAATGGTGTTGCCATGTTTGATTATAGAGATGGGGTTTCGTGGAAAAACTCTACAAGTTCTATGGCAGGCGGACCGTTAGGTGGAACAGGCGATGGCATTTGGAACAGAGACGCTATTCCTGCCGAAAAAGGTGGTTTTGATTGCGCGAAAGGTCATCCTGCTATGGGCAATTATCATCATCACCAAAACCCAAGTGCATTTGATTTAGATTTAAGTGTTATTTCAAATGTTTGTACATTATACGATGCCGATGGTTTATATGTAATTGATAGTACTGTGCATTCGCCTCTAATTGGTTTCGCTTACGATGGTTTTCCAGTATATGGTGCTTATGGGTATAAAAATGCAAACGGTACCGGAGGCATTATTAGACTAAAATCGAGTTGGATTTTAAGAAGTATTACTACGCGTACTACATTATATACAGGTGCCACAGTTACTGCGGGGCCAAATGTAAGTACTACATATCCATTAGGTACCTTTAAAGAAGATTATGGCTACACTGGGCCAATTGCATCTGATTATTTGGATGACCACAACGGTCGTTTTTGCATTACACCAGAGTATCCTGCCGGAATTTATTGCTACTTTGCAACTGTTAACTCATCGTGGAATGCTGTTTATCCGTATTTAGTTGGACCAACTTATTACGGTACAAAAGTTGCTGCAAAAGTTACGTCTATTATCGAAACTGTAAATACATATACCCCTTCGGTAGGCATTACTAAAAACCAAATTGCAGATGTTAGAGCTACTGTTTTTCCTAATCCTACTAACGATATAATTGTGGTGCAAATAAAGGATTTAGTAAAAGAAAATTATAACGTAGGATTGTATGATATTACTGGTAAATTAATTGACCAAACTATTTTGTACCAAGGTAGTACCGTAGTTTATTTTGATACAAAAACACTGTATGCAGGCGAATATTTTATAACTTTAAGTAACCAAAGCGGTGCTAAAATTTCTAAAAAAGTAATTATAATAAAATAAATAAACCATAATAATTTTTAAAATATTAAACATGTTACACCTGTTAGGTTTTAAAAAACTGACAGGTGTTTTTGTTTTATGCTTTTTTGTAACTACAATTTTTTGTCAAACAACTAAAAAAATTATTATAAATTTTAAAACTGTTCTTGGGAAAAACAATTTAGTTTTAAACGATTCTGTTTATAATTTAAAAAATACCAATACCGTAATATTTAAAACATTAAAATTTTATACCTCAAACATTGAATTACTGCAAAACAATAAAATAGTTTTTAAAGAAAAAAATAGTTTTCATTTGTATACTGCTGATAGTGTAAATAAAAATATTACCTTATCTGTTCCATCAAAATTACAATTTAATACTTTAAAATTTAATTTAGGAATAGATAGTTTAACCAATGTTAGCGGTGCTTTGGGTGGCGATTTAGATCCTACTACAGGAATGTACTGGACCTGGCAAAGTGGTTATATAAATTTTAAATTAGAAGGTAAAAGCAATGTTTGTAATAATTCTAAAAAAGAATTTCAATTTCATTTAGGCGGATACACTAATCCTTTAAATGCCTTACAAAATATTACGTTAAGCGTTGAGACTAAAAATATAACAAACGTTGTGTTTGATGTGAAACAATTTATTGAAGAAATAGATTTATCAAAACAAAATCATATTATGTCGCCAAACTCTCAGGCAGTTACACTTTCTCAACAGGCAGCAAAATGTTTTAAAATAGAATGAAATAACCATTAACCTAAAGTTTGTTTTAAACAATTGCGAATCACTCAACAATACCAAAATAAAAATTAAAAAATATTGAGTCAAACACCAATTATGATAGCTACGGCATACCTCAATTAAACAACAATAAAATTTAAGTATGAAAAAAATATTTTTTAGTTTAATTGTTGTTTTAGTTATTGCCTTTAAAGGCGAAGAACACTTATTTTTTATTCCAAAAAATTGGCCTAAGCCAGTTTATAATTTTGCGAACAATCAACTTACCAAAGAAAAAGTATTATTGGGCAGAGTATTATTTTACGATCCTGTTTTATCTACAGATAATACAATATCCTGTGCTAGTTGTCATTCCCAATACTCAGCATTTACTCATATTGACCATGCCCTGAGCCATGGTATAAACGATAGTATTGGCATACGTAACTCGCCCGCCTTAATGAATTTAGCATGGCAAAAAACATTTATGTGGGATGGAGCTATAAATAATTTAGATATGCAGGCTCTAGCGCCAATATCTCATCCTGCCGAAATGGCAAATAATATAAACAACTTAATTAATAAACTAAATTCACTAAGGTTATACCGAAAATTATTTTTCAACGCATACGGAGATAGCATAGTAACCGGAGAAAAAACGTTAAAATCTATCTCACAATTTTTAGTAACTATTATTAGTGCAAATGCCAAATATGATAGGGTAATGCGTAAACAAGAAAAATTTACAGCTCAGGAGGATAATGGCTATACGTTGTTTAAAAAAAATTGTTCTACCTGCCATAAAGAACCTTTATTTACAACAAATGAGTTTGCAAATAATGGTTTGGTTGTAGATACATTTTTAAACGATTATGGAAAAATTCGTGTAACTAAAAACAAAAATGATTCGTTAAAATTTAAAATTCCTACACTTCGTAACATAGAGTTTACATTTCCTTACATGCACGATGGTCGATTTAAAAAATTATCGGAAGTATTAAATCATTACACAAAAGGCATTCATAAAACTAATATGCTTGCACAAGAATTGCAAGTCCCGATTCTACTAACCTCAAACCAAAAAGTTGACTTAACGGCCTTTTTATTAACTTTAACTGATAAAGAATTTATTTTTAACAAAAAGTTTAGTTATCCAAAAGATGTTTTATTAGAGGCTGTAAGAAAATAATATCTATTTTTCTATTCTTAACCTCTTATTAATAATTTAATTACTTTTTTTCTTGCACCCCCCCTTTTTTTACTATACTTTTGTAAAAAAGTGTATAATTTTAACCTTACCCCCCTATAAAAATACAAATTATGAGTACAAGACGTGTTTTAGCCATGCAAGATGTTGTAAAAAGAACTCCGGTAAAGTTTAATAATAACAACAAACAAGTTTCGCAATATTATGGGTCTAACGTCTTCGGGCTTGACGCCATGCGTGAATTCCTTTCGGAAGAAGCCTTTAACAGCATTCAAAATTCCATGCATCAAGGCACTATTGTTGAGCGTAAAATGGCCGACCAGGTGGCCGCCTGCATGAAAGCCTGGGCACAAAGTAAGGGTGTGACGCATTTTACACATTGGTTTCAACCATTAAGCGGCGCTACAGCCGAAAAACACGATGGTTTTTTTGAACCCATTGAAGGTGGCCGGGCCATTGAACGTTTTAGCGGAAATGCTTTGGTTCAACAAGAGCCCGACGCATCTTCTTTTCCAAACGGCGGCATTCGTAATACATTCGAAGCGCGTGGTTATACAGCTTGGGATCCAACTTCACCGGCATTTATATGGGGTGAAACATTATGCATTCCAACAATTTTTATTTCCTACACAGGCGAATCGTTAGATTTTAAAACGCCTTTATTAAAATCATTACATGCTGTTGATAAGGCGGCTACTGAGGTTTGTCAATACTTTGATAAAAACGTTACTAAGGTTATTGCCACTTTAGGTTGGGAACAAGAATATTTTTTGGTAGACTCCGCCTTATATAATATCCGTTATGATTTACAACAAACAGGTCGTACCTTATTCGGACATGCACCTGCTAAGGGTCAGCAATTAGAAGATCACTACTGGGGTTCGATACCCGAAAGAGTTTCGGCTTATATGCGCGATTTTGAATACGAAGCGCATTTATTAGGTATTCCTGTTCGTACACGTCATAACGAAGTTGCACCTGCGCAATTTGAATGCGCTCCTGTGTTTGAAGAAACCAATTTAGCGGTAGACCATAATTTATTACTAATGGACGTAATGGAAAAAGTAGCTATTCGCCATAATTTTCGAGTATTAATGCACGAAAAACCTTATGCCGGCGTTAACGGAAGCGGTAAACATAACAACTGGAGTTTAGCGACCAACACAGGTAAAAATTTATTATCACCCGGTAAAACGCCAAAAACTAATTTACAATTCTTAACCTTTTTTGTTAACACGGTAAAAGCTGTTTACGAACACGCTGATTTATTGCGTGCCTCAATTGCCAGTGCTAACAACGATCACAGACTTGGTGCTAACGAAGCGCCACCTGCAATTATGTCGGTTTTTTTAGGCGAACAATTATCAAAAGTATTAGATGAGTTAGAAAAATCTATTCACTCTGGTAAAATGAGTCCCGAAGAAAAAACGGCCTTAAAAATGAACATTGGTCGTATTCCCGATATTTTATTAGACAACACCGATAGAAACAGAACATCTCCGTTTGCATTTACCGGAAATAAATTTGAGTTCCGTGCCGTTGGTTCTTCTGCAAACTGCGGCGGACCAATGACGGTATTAAACGCTATTATGGCCGAACAATTAGTAACATTTAAAAAAGATGTTGATGGTTTAATGACTAAAAAAGTTGAGAAGGACGAAGCTATTTTTCAGATATTAAAAAAATATATTATTGAAAGTAAAAAAATTCGCTTTGAAGGAAACGGTTATGGCGATGCTTGGAAAGGCGAAGCGAAAAAACGCGGCTTAAGTAACATATCAACAACACCAGGCGCTTTAGAAGCTATGATTAGTAAAAAATCGTTTGCAATGTTTGAAACACAAGGCATTTTAAATCACCGCGAACAAGAGGCGCGTTATGAAATTGCTTTAGAAACATACACTAAAAAAATTCAAATTGAATCGCGTATTATTGCTGATATGGTGGATAATCAAATTATTCCAGCAGCATTAATTTATCAAAAAACATTAATTGAAAATGTAAACGGTTTAAAAAATATTTTATCCGCAAGCGATTATAAAAAAGCCAGCGACACACAAATTACATTAATTAAAGAAATTAGTGAGCGTGTAACAACCATAAAAAAAGCCGCTGACGATATGACGGAAGCCCGTAAAAATGCTAATACTTTAGATAGTTCTAAAAAACAAGCACATGCTTATTGCGAAAAAGTTAAACCGTTTTTTGAAACCATACGTTACAACGTTGATAAATTAGAAAACATTGTTGATGATGCTACTTGGCCGTTGCCAAAGTATAGAGAAATGTTATATTTGAGATAAGAAACGTTAAATAAATATGGTGTAAGAAATATATTAAAAATCATATCTTTACGCTTCGAAAAAATAAATTAATGTTTCAAAAAATTAAAATTCCTTTACTCACTGTTTTGTCTGTTTTATTTATAGACCAGTTTGTGAAAACTTACATTAAACTAAATTACCCATTAGGCGAAGTTGCTAATTTAGGCAATTGGTGCATTTTACATTTTACCGAAAACCCCGGTATGGCCTTTGGCTTTGAGTTTGGTGGCAATTACGGCAAAATTATTTTAAGCGTATTTCGTATTTTGGCTTGCATTGGTGGTGTTTTTTACATTCGCCATATTGTAAAAAATAAAGAGCATATTGGTTTTATATTTTCGGTATCGTTAATATTAGCGGGTGCAATTGGTAACATTTTAGACAGCGTTTTTTATGGCGTAATTTTTGGAGAGAGTGATGAATTTAATGTAGCCAAATTTTTACCATCTGGTGGTGGTTATGCTGGTGTATTACATGGCCGGGTGGTGGATATGTTTTATTTTCCAATCGTAAACGGCCACTTTCCATCATGGTTTCCATTTTGGGGCGGAGAGGATTTTCAATTTTTTAGACCCATTTTTAATTTTGCCGATTTCTCCATTTCATTAGGCGTTGCAATTATAATTCTTTTTCAAAAACGTTTTACTAAAAAAACAAATTTAACTCAAACACCTACAGCTGGCAGCATTCCTCAAAATTCCGAAACGGATTTAAACAGTAATGATAATTAGTTGTTAAACAGTAATGAAGCAAGCTATACTTTTAATAAACCTGGGTACACCCGATTCTCCAACACCCGGTAAAGTTGGTAAATATTTAATGCAATTTTTAAACGACAAGCGTGTAATTGATGTTAACCCCATTTTACGTTTTATTTTAGTAAACTTAATTATAGTACCTACCCGTAGTTTTAAATCGAGTAAATTATATAAAGCCATTTGGACAAAAGAAGGCTCTCCCCTACTCTTAAACAGTATTGCTTTAAAAGATAAATTGCAACAACATGTTGGAGATAATTATATTGTAGAATTGGCCATGCGTTATCAATCGCCCAGCATAAAAAGTGTTTTGGGAAAAATACGCCAACAACGCCCCGAAAAAATTCATGTTCTTCCTCTTTATCCGCAATACGCAAGTAGTAGCACAGGTAGTACTATTGAAGAAGTATTAAAACAAATTAAAGGCTGGGAAGTTATTCCTAACTTAAATATTATTAGTAAGTTCTATAACCATCCAAAATTTTTAGAAGCACTTTTTGTTGAAGCCAAAAAACACGATGTAAACAATTACGATCATGTTATATTTAGTTACCATGGTTTACCAAAAAGGCATATTCGTAAAGTATCGGCACATTATGGTGCTAATAGTTGCCAGTTAGGTGCCTGTTGCGATTCAATAACCAATAAAAATCAATACTGCTACCGTGCCAATTGTTTTGAAACTTCGCGCCAATTAGTAAAAGCATTAAATATACCCGAAGGGAAATACACCACTACCTTTCAAAGCCGATTAAACGACAAGTGGCTACAACCCTTTAGTGATAAAGTAATTGAACAGTTAGCAAAAAATGGCGCTAAAAAAATATTAGCCTTTTCACCGGCTTTTGTAGCCGATTGTTTAGAAACCATTTACGAAATAGGCACTGAATATGAGGAAATTTTTAAAGAACACGGTGGTGAAAAAGTAACCTTGGTAAACAGCTTAAATACAAATGATGTGTGGGTAAATGCTGTTAAGGAAATTGTGTTGGGGTAATTTATTATTTTTTTCGATTCAATTTTTTCGATTTTTCTACTCCTTTTATTAATGTTTTAGCATTTAAACCGGTTACAACTTTTTTACCCGTTTTTGCTTCTAATTCTTTTAAAGCGACTTTAGCAACATTCCTCCTTGTTTTGCTAATTTTTACTTTCTTCAAAATCTTTAGGATTTACTGCCGCCGAAATATCTTTGGTAGAGGCTTCCGACAACATATTTAAAATAAGTTCGGTATTAGTCATGTTATCCCTCAGTTTTTCTTTTTTTAAACGATTTAATATTTTGTATTCTTTAGTTGTTTTATCCGACCAAGCTTTGGTTATAATATCGGTAAGAGTTGCAAATTGCATTCCCTGTTTTAAACCTCGTTTTTTCCATTCGTCGGTTAATTCTTTTCGTATTTCAATGCTTTTTAAGCGTTGATTAATCCAACTCTCGGAATAACCTAATTGTAATTATTGCTCCAAAGCCCTATCAATACTTAGTTCAGAATCTTGCATTTCATCCAACCGTTCTGAAGCTACTTTTGCCAACCACAATTTAAACCGCTCTGCCTTTGGGCTTGGAACCGATTGTATTAAGCGAAATAGTTGTTCGGTATTTGCTACGTCTGTCATTCGCATTTTGCCGTCTGCAGTTTGTAATTTCAACCCGTTACAATTTGTAACGGTTTCATTTCCCTCTTCTTTCAGTCGTTGTATAAGTTTTCTCCAATAAGCTGATGCATCAATACTTGACGTTAATACTTCAATAACATCTACAATAAAAAAATACCTTTTTCCAACTTCTTCGTTCCAAACCGAACGAACTTGTTTTTGCTCAAATAATTTTATTGCTTCCATTTTACTAAAACAAAAATTAATCTATTTTGTAGTAGTGTATTGCTATAATTTGTGGATTGTTAGTATTTGTAATCGGTAATACAAGTACAAGCCTTAGAATTACAAATTCTCCGGAGCGGAAAGGAGTTGTAACGTTATTTAATGTGGAATAGTCAATATTAAATTTGAATATTTTGAAACCGTATTTGTATTCTAAAGCCTGAAGATTGGAGTGTGTGTCCGTTCGAGCTATTAACACCAATGATGAAAATCAATGTCACAAAAGATAACTTTATAAATAACTTTTTGTCCTGTAAAATTACTTGTAACGTTTTGCGACTGCACGCCGTTTTTTGCTTGTCAAAGTTATGCATTTGAGCGATTGCCCGCAAAAAATGGAGGTCAGTTGCTGTTAAGCGTTGGCTTTTTTGTCTAAGCAGTTTTTGTCTTAAGAGTCGTGTTGTCCAAATAAGCTTTTAACTGTTCAAAGGTCATATTTTTGATGTCCTTGGATATTTTGTCTTTAATCTCTCTAAAAGTTTTGACTGTGTCAAAATCTTTTTCAGTTTTATTTTTTGTTTTCATTTTATACTATTTCTTTGGGTGAACGAATTTCTAAAGTTGAATGTCCTAATTTTAAATTTACAGAATTGTAACCACGAATTCTATAAACATTTACTATATGTTTAAAATTCCAACTTACTAAAATGTCTACTTTATATAAAGTTGCAAGTGCAATATGAATACAGTCGTCAAGATTTGTTTCGCCAACAACTTTTTCGTCAACGTAGGTTTGAGCCAATTTTAAAGCCTCAGGTGAAACTTCAACTTTTTCTTTGTGTTCACCTTTTAAGTCATTGAAAAATATCCGAATTCGTTCAGGAGCGTTTGCTAATTCTTTCTCTGTCAGGTTAGAGTAAACGCACTTTACTTGTCCTAACGCAATTTTTTCAAACAACAAGGTTGTTTCCGCTTCAAATTCAGAGTCATAAATACCACCGAAAACTGATGTGTCAAGATAAAACCTTTGTGCCATAGGTCTAAGTTACGAAAATTAAACATGTTGTCAAAATACGCTGAAACACCGCTTTTCAGATGTTTTTGAGAAGGAATATACTATTTTTAATTTCGTTGTCCTAAAAAATGTTTCGTCGTTTGTAAAACTTTTTTGTCGGCTTGATATTTATTTGTTTCATTACCTTTTAAAGCTTACCCCGAGCGGTTTGCGAATTTGTGAGCATTTTTTGCTATGTTAAGTTACGCATTTGAGCGTTAACACGCAAAAAATTATGCTTAGGCGCTGTTAGCTGCTGTGCAATTATTTTGGATAGTAAATTGTCCCACACGGTATTAGTTTAAAGCCATAAACGGAGTCAGTTAATATTGAAAAATTTAAACCTAAAGAAATATTAAGAGAGTCATTTGTTGGCATGTCTTTTGTTATTGAGCTGTCGGGAATTGACCCGAAGTTGAATTTATGTAATTTTGAAATTAATGCTAATTGTCCTGGGATAACGTTAGAATTATTGTCATTTATAAAAGCAATGTTTACAATGTAATTTTCTTTTGGTTTAATAATTTTATTAAGGGTATTTGAATAGTCTGTCTGTAAGAAGTTTTGAATTAAAGTCCCGTCGTTACGAAGTTTTTCAACCGTCATTGATTCAGGAAGAAGAATAATTCTAAATTTGTTATTGTGGTGAACGTATTCTTTTGAAAAAGATATTTTTAAATGAACAGGAATTAATGTGTCATTTGAAAATGTTGTCGATATATTAAAATAGTTAGGTCGGCCATGTCTGGCACTATTAGAAATTATAATACCAAAATTTTGTCCGCGCTTAAGGTGTACGTCATTGCCATTATTATTTGAACAATTGTCAAAGAAGAACACTAAGATAAGTCCAAAGAAAAGTCTATTTATCATGTTGTCTATGCATTGCAGCTAACGTTTTGCAGCTACTTGCAGTTTTTTTGCTATGTCAAGTTACGTATTTGAGCGTTAACCCGCAAAAAATTGCAAGTAGGTGCTGTTATGGGTATGGTGGGCGTACACAGCTTAGGAATCGCTTGCGTGTCCGCAAATAAGTTTAGATTTAATACTCTCTTGATGGTCGAATAAAAAAGACGTAGAGTAGAAAATAAAAAACTGCCGCAAGTACTAAGAGAAGAATAATATTATATACAAGTGGAATTTTTGTCGTGCTTGAGTCTTTGACTTTAACAGGTCCAGACATAGCGCCTAAAATTAATGCGAACAAATACAAATTAATTGTTGTCAGTACTTTGTTCGTCGAGGTCCAAATATTTCTTAAGTCTAATGTCATGATTTAAACGTGTTGAGTTTTTAATATGTCGCGAGTATGAAAACCAGTTGTCGCCATTAATTTTACTTGGTCTTCGGTCAAATGGTCTGGAACTAATACTTTTGCTTTAACTTGTCCAGATGTATTTTTTGGAGGCTGAGAAGAATAATTCGTAACCATTTCAATTAATTCGTCGTCGGTTAGCAAAAGGTCAATTGTCACATAGTCACCATATATTTTGTGAGCGTCTGATGATGGTATGAAGAAAACCCCAAGAGCGTGATTTAAAACCTTACATATTTTAAATATAAATTCTCTCGAAAAATTTTTATTATTTGCAATGTGAGTTTGCAATTCATTCTCGATGGCCTGTCTAATTTCGGGATTTCTCACCGATGCTAACCAAAGAGTGGAAAGTCCGTCCAGGGCAAATTGTTTTAAATTAATCATATTCAAAGATAATGAAAATTTGTCTTATGTCTAACGAATGTCTGTCCGCCCACTTACCCATAACGGTTTCGGGGCTTGCGTTCGGCGGGTTTAAAAACCGTCAAACCGTCTACCACCAAAAACTTAAATTAAAGATACAAAACTTTTTCTTTTTTGCTTTATGAAAATAAAAGTCCCACAGGGGCAAAAACAAAGCAAAAAAACTACCTGTCAATCCCGCTGACGCAATTGCCCCGTGTTAGTGCTTGTTGCTTTCAGCCCCGCCCGTCATAGCAAGCGTCTACAGTTGGCAAACACAGGGGCGGGAATTTTGAAAACGAAACTTTTTTGTCTAAACCGAGACATAAATTAAAAAACGTCACGGGGGAAATTAGTACTGTCAAACTACTTTTATAAACCAAACTAAATGTGCGGTCGGGCAAGTTGCCGAAATGTTGTCTGCCGAAATTTTAGCTATTGTGGTTACGTGCAGGTCGATACGTTATGGTCGAGGAGCGAAGAATTAAAATTGATGAACTTGCGGAGGGGTCAGCCTTTAAAACGTCAAACTATTTTTTTACTAAAAATTTATTTGCCCCAAGCAATAAGTACTAACTAGCTTATATGTTTACTTTATTACACCAATACAACCAAATATAGTGGCTTGGTGTGGTTTTCTATTCTTCTACAACGGTATATTCCCATGTTTTTTCTTAGGTAATTTATCTACTTTATTTTCAAGCATTTTAAAGGCACGTATTAATTTTTCGCGGGTTTGTTCGGGTTTTATTACTTCATCTATAAAGCCACGCTCGGCGGCACGGTATGGGTTGGCAAACATAGTTTGGTATTCTGTTTCTTTTTCCTTCCACTTTTCCTCTTTATTTTCAGCAGATGAAATTTCGTTTTTAAAAATAATTTCGGCAGCACCTTTTGCACCCATTACAGCAATTTCGGCACTTGGCCAGGCATAATTCATATCGGCGCCAATGTGTTTGCTATTCATTACATCATAAGCACCGCCATAAGCCTTACGGGTAATTACTGTAATGCGAGGCACTGTTGCTTCACAAAAGGCATATAATAATTTTGCTCCGTTGGTAATAATGGCGTTCCATTCCTGGTCGGTACCCGGTAAAAAGCCCGGCACGTCTTCAAACACCAATAATGGAATATTAAACGAATCGCAAAAACGCACAAAACGTGCCGCTTTGGTAGCTGAATGAATGTCTAATACACCGGCTAATACAGCAGGCTGGTTAGCCACAATACCAATGCTTCTGCCGGCAAGGCGTGCAAAGCCCACTACAATGTTTTCGGCAAATAATTTATGTACTTCAAAAAAAGTATCAGTATCAATTACTTTTTCAATTACTTCTCTAATGTCGTAAGGTTGGTTAGCATTATTAGGTATTATAGAATTTAATTCCGTCCTAAGTTCCGAACCGTTATATTCGTATGGCAAACTGGGTGCGTCTTCTTCGCAATTTTGAGGAATATAACTTAACAAAGTTTTTAAATAATTAATTGCTTCTACCTCGTTAGCACAGGCAAAATGTGTTACACCGCTTTTTGTAGCATGAGTAATGGCACCGCCTAATTCTTCGCTCGTTACTTCTTCGTGTGTTACCGTTTTTACAACATTCGGACCTGTAACAAACATGTAGCTGGTATTTTCTACCATTAAAATAAAATCGGTCATGGCCGGGCTGTACACCGCGCCACCGGCGCACGGACCCATAATAGCACTTAGTTGTGGTATAACGCCGCTGCTACGTACATTACGGTAAAATATATCGGCATAACCGCCAAGTGACACAACACCTTCTTGTATACGTGCACCACCGCTATCGTTTAAGCCAATAAAAGGCGCGCCATTTTTAGCCGCCAAATCCATTACTTTACAAATTTTTTCGGCGTGTGTTTCGGATAATGAACCACCAAATACTGTAAAATCTTGTGAAAATACATATACTAATCTTCCGGCAATTGTGCCATAGCCTGTTACTACGCCATCGCCCAAATACTGTTCGTTTTCTAAACCAAAATCTTTACTACGATGGGTAACTAACATTCCAATTTCTTCAAAACTGCCTTCATCCAATAAAAAATGTAAGCGCTCACGCGCCGTTAATTTTCCTTTTTTATGTTGAGCGTCTATACGTTTTTGTCCACCTCCCAAAAGGGCTTCAGTTTTTTTTTGTTCGAGAAGAGTTATTTTTGAGTTCATACTATTTTGTTATTTAGCTAAGTTTTTTTCTGATAAATCTATTAAAAAAATAGAATTTATTTTACCTCAAATATAATATTTATATATAAAAATATATTTTAAAGTAAATGGATTTTGTCGTATCTTACTAATCACTAATTTTAAATGAAATGAATAAATTATTTACACTTGTAGCTGTTAGCGGCTTTGCAGCTAGCACTATTACTGCGCAAACAAGCATAATAAACATGCAAAAGCGCTTGGCGGAAAAAAACAAACCTGCTAATAACGAAAAAATAACCCCTACAAAACAAAACTTACCCTTGGCTTTAAAAGACGCCGCTGTAACAACAACACTTATTTTTAATGCGTTTTCGGGGTCGGCTAACGTATATGGATTGTTATCAAATGCCTCAAAGCCTTTGCAATACAACGATAATATAAATGCCATTTCATACATTCAACGTAAAAGTGATACATATGTTGGTATCCCATCAGATAATACTGGTGTTATAGTTGCTATGATTTCCAATAACTGGGGTACAAGCTGGGATAGTACCTGTATTTATAGCAGTGCAACCGATCCGGGTCGTTATCCGCAAGGAGCGATTTATAATCCGGTAGGTAACACTAACATTGCCAACGCTTATGTAGTTGGTTCAGGGCCTGCGCTTAATGGTGGGAATTGGAATGGCAGTTGGTATGCCAGCAAACAATTGGCCACACCAGGTTCTACTTTATATAATAACACTGCAAGTTCTGCTCCAAATGCTATGCAATTATTTTCAAATGGTTCGGCTACATATTCGCCAACACAAGGTAAACAAGATTTTGCACAGTTTGGTTTTACAAGTACTGATGATGGAATTGTAAGGTCGTTAGCGCAAATTGCAAATAATATTAATGCTTCTCAATTTGATTTAAGAGGAGCCCAGTTGGTGAAAGGTATTTTTACTGCAGGTGTTTTTACATGGTCAACAGATTCGTTTATACCACCAGTAATAATACAGCCTACAAGTTTAGAAAAACAGATGAGTGGTAATTTATACCAAGCTTGGAACGAAGCGGGAACAGTTGGTTACGTTATATTTATTGGCACTAAAACTGGGGCTATTAATGCTAATTTAGGATGGCAACCCATAGTGTATAAAACTACAAACAGCGGTGCAACTTGGGCTATATTATCTAGTATTGATTTTAATAATTCTTCATATCAATGTTTATTAAATCATTTAGATCCCGTTTGGCAAAATGCCAGTTTACGCATTCCGTTTTTTAATGTAAACGAAGGCGTTGATTGCGCTGTAGATGCCAATGGTAAATTACATATTGCAACAACAATTGCGAGTACTGCCAGTTCTAATTTGGATTCGCTGTCGAGTGTAACAGGACACACTTCAGAAGATTATACCTGGAATCACACGCCCGGTAAACGTCCTTATTTATATGATTTTAGTACAGACGGCACTAGTGGTTGGAGTTACTTTACTATAGATTCTTTAAGCAGCGAAGCACCCAGTAGTGTATCCGGAGGTCCCGGTTTTAATGATAATCCATGGGATGATAATGCCGGCAAAATTACATCTGATAGCAGAATTCAATTGAGCCGCACTCCTGACGGGCAATATTTAATATATACATGGGCCGAATCAGATTCTAATATAACTACTGGAGTAAAAAAATGGAATTCTTTACCGAATGTAAAAGCTCGTTTATTAAAAACAAGTACAAACCAACTTTCTGTAACCGAAATAAATATTACTAAACCTATTAGTGGTAATGGTATTGTTAACCCAAATGTTGGTAATAGAGCTATGCTGCACTATACCTCTACTAAATCTAGTACTGCAACTATATCCGGCAGTGCTGTAGATGTTATAGTTCCGGTTACTGTTTGCAATAGCAATCCTTATTCTCAACTTACAAATAATGTACATTATTTTAGTGGTGCAAAATTAACGTTTAATAATACTTTTGTATCATCATCGGCATGTGCCTCTCCGGTAAGCATTAAAGAAAATAATTATTTAATATCCAATTTTGAATTGATGCCAAATCCTGCTTCAATCAATTGTTTTGTAACAGTAAATTTTTATGAAGCTAAAAATATTGAAATTAGTTTGGTAAATTATTTAGGGCAAGTTATAAAGAAACAAACAGAATCTACCACAATTGGTGAGAACAAAATTACAATAGATTTAAGTACTTTAAAAAAAGGACTATACTTTGTTGCATTAAAACAAGGTGAAAATTTATGTACTAAAAAATTAATTGTTGAATAAACTTTCTAAACAAAATAAAAATGCGACCTAGTAATACAGTCGCATTTTTATTTTAAAAACTGCCTATAAATCCAACTTGTATAATTGGGTTTTGATAAATAGATAATGGGCTTGGTGTAAAATTGTACATAATAGAAGTTACTAAGGCTGATTTGTTTCCAAGCAATAACCTGTAGCCTCCCCCTGCCATTCCATAATCTACCCAAATTTTTTGATCAGGATTTGAAATATTATAAAAATTGGGTTGTAATAATCTATCGTATTGCCCTAATAAAAATATGTTTTGAGTAACCATATACCGGGCATAAGTACGGTGGCCATACACTGTTTGTGAAATGCGACCATATTGTGCGCCGTAATTTATACTAAAATAATTGTAAATAAGACCAATTCCGGCATTAAAATTTTTAAAGAAATTATAGCCAATAGTGGGTGATACATTTATATAGGTATAGCTTCCAAACAACAAACCAAAATTACCGCCATACGTAATTTTTTTTATCCAATCGTGTCTTTTTTTTGGTTTTTTAACTATAGATGTATCCATTGATTTAGTGCCATAATAAACACTGTCAACCTGAGCATTAATTGACATGGAAAAGATAACAAAGGTAATAAATAAGAATTTTTTCATTTAAAAATTTAAGTAATAATCTTTAGTTAATTTTTTATACTCGTCGGTGTAGTCAAAATGTTTTTCTGATTCTATAATTAATGTTGATTCGCTAAACTCTGTTTCTCTAAATTCAAATTGCATTAAATGTCGTTTCTCAGTTTCAATGTTTGGCTTTGTTCGCACGCGCATTAATTTTGATAAATACAAACCTTTTTGTTTCGCTAAATCTCTAAAAATAATGGCTTCGTTTTTTGGCAGTATTACGCAAAATTTTCCTTTTTCTTCTAATAATTGTTTTACGCCTTGTATTAAGTCTTCAAAGGATAATAGATCATTATGCCTGGCAAACTTTTTGTTATCGCCCGAACTTTTTAATGAATCAACAAAATAAGGTGGATTAGTAACAATTAAATTAAATTTGCCTGAATACGTTTTTGAAATATCTTGAAAGGATGAATGAATTACCTCAACTTTTGAATGAAAAATACTATCTGCAACATTTGTTTTTGCTTGCACGGTACTGTCTTTGTCAATATCTATGGCTAAAATTTCGGCGTCAGATTTTTGAGCCAACATTAATGCAATAACGCCAGTTCCTGTTCCAATATCTAAAATAGTTTTGCTGCCGTTTGGTATAACCCAAGAGCCTAGTAATACGGCATCAGTGCTAACTTTCATAGCACATTTATCTTGCTTTATAGTAAATTGTTTAAACGCAAAACTATCATTTGCCATAAGGCGACTTTTTTATTTAAAATTAAAGATAATAAATACAATCATTAAAAACAAAATTTAAACAATACTGCAAATAATTTAAAAAATTAATAATCATTTTATAACTTAGTAAGATTGTAAAATGAATAATTTTTTAGTTTATAAATCAAGTGCCGGCAGTGGGAAAACATTTACACTTGTAAAAGAATACTTGAGGTTAGCCTTAAGTGATGAAAAAAAACTATCTACAAACTACAAATATATTTTAGCGGTAACCTTTACTAATAAAGCAGCTGCCGAAATGAAACAACGTATAATTTCTTCCTTATCTGAAATTATTGGGCTAAATAAAATTAATGGCATTGGAAACATTTTGTGTGAAGAAATAGGGATTTCCGAATTAGAATTAAAAAAAAGATCGCAAATTGTTTTAAGTCACATTCTACATCATTACTCCGATTTTTCGGTTGGAACAATTGACAGTTTTACACACAAATTGGTAAAAACATTTGCTTTTGATTTAAAACTTCCTATAAATTTTAATGTAGAATTAAATGTTGATGGGTTTTACGAAAATGTAATAAACAACTTAATTAATAAAATTGGCGAAGATGAATACCTAAGTAAACTTTTAAAAGAATATGCTTTAGCTAAGGCTGAAGACAATGCCGGGTGGGATCCGGAAAAACATATAAAAGAATTTGCAAAATTATTGCAAAAAGAAAATTCAGATAGTTATTTACAGCAATTAAAACAATTTGACGTTATTCAATTTGAAGAAATTAGAAAAGAACTGATTGAATTTATTGCATATTATAAATCAAATTTAAAATCCCTCTCAAAAAAAACAATTGAGCTTATTGAAAAAAATAATTTAAAAGATGAAGATTTTTATTACGGCAAAAATGGCGCGATTAATTTTTTTTATAAATGTTTTGGATTAACTGTAACTGTTGATGATATTGCCGGCAGCAGACTTCAAAATGCAATAATTGATATTAAATGGTCTGTAGCAAAAAGTATTAATTTAAATATAGTTGAGGGTTTATCGAATCAATTAACTCAAAATGCAAAAGAGCTTATACAATTTATAGAAACTAATTTTGCAACTTACAGTTTGTGTACTTTAGTATCAAAACAAATTTATCCAATTTTATTGCTTAAAAAAATTGAAGAAATTGCCTCTGAAAAAAAGCAAGAAGAACAAATTGTTTTTATAAGCGAGTTTAATAAAAATATTTTTGATTTAATTAATAATGAGCCAACTCCATTTATTTATGAGCGCTTGGGCGACAGATACCACCATTTTTTATTAGATGAATTTCAAGATACAAGCAGTTTACAATTTCAGAATTTATTGCCGCTATTAGATAATTCGTTAGCTAATGGTTGGTTTAATTTAATTGTAGGTGATGGTAAACAAAGCATTTACCGCTGGCGAAACGCTAACGTTAACCAATTTACAATTTTACCAAAATTAGAAAACAAAACAAATAGCTTAATTATTGAAGAGCGTTCAGATACGTTGGCACGTAATTTTAAAGAAAATATTCTTAACACAAATTATCGAAGCGTAAAAACAATTATTGAATTTAATAATAATTTATTTGATAAGTTGAGCGAAATATTATTAAATGATATTACAAAACCAATTTACGCGCATCAAGCACAAAACATAAAAAGTACTGAAACAGGCTATATAACTGTTAATACCGGTAAAGTAGAAAAAGATGATTTAGATGAATTAAATTTTGAATTAATTTCAACTTACATACATCAAGCTTTACAAAACAATTTTAATTATCGCGAAATTTGCATTATTACCCGTAAAGTTTCTGACGGTAATCGTATTGCTAATTATTTAGTGGAAAATAAAATACCCGTTGTGTCAAGTGATTCATTATTACTACAGTCCAATTTAGAAGTAAATACACTTGTCGCTTTTTTAAGATATTTAGCTAATACTAACGATAAAGTAAGTGCTGCCTGTGTTTTAAACTACGCACATCAAACACAATTAATTAATCAAACAGAATTTATTGATGCTCTTGATAAACTAAATTCCAATGTTTCGTTATTTGATATTTTAAGCTCATTAAATATTCCTATCCATCATAACGATTATAATCTATCCAACCTATTAGATAACTGTATATTTTTTATTACCGCGTTGCATCTTAATAAAAATGGACATACATATTTGCGCTTTTTTTTAGATGAAGTGAATGAATATTTAGTTACTAAAAATAGTAACTTAACTTCGTTTATTGAGTGGTGGGAAACTAAAAGTAGAACAGCTTCTATGATTATTCCCGCTTCAATTAATGCAGTAAAAATTATGACCATCCATGCCAGTAAAGGTTTAGAGTTTTCTGTTGTAATAATACCTTATTGCAACTGGCAACAATATAAAGCAAACGATAGCTGGGTTAGTATTAAAAATTCACAAACTAAATTACCTGTAGCCGTTGTAAATTTAAGCAGTGGCATTAAAAATGCCGGGCTGCAACTCGAGTTTGAAACCGAAACACATGAACAAAATTTAGATAATTTAAATTTATTATATGTTGCATTTACCCGTGCTGTTAATCGCCTTCATATTATTACCCTATCAAGCACTAGTAATAAACAGGCATTAGTCAGTAATTGGTTAGAAGATTATTTAAAACAGAATTTTACCAGCAAAGAAGAAAGTGTTTATACTTTTGGTGACGCGAATTCCAAAAACACTAAACATACACTAACTAAAAACTCAACATATTCTCTTCAGCCTTTAGCATTTAATACCAATAATGATGTTATAAAAATTAAAGCCAGTTATTTAGATAATTCAATAGAGGCCGAAGATGCAAAACAGCAAGGGATTATAATGCATACCATACTCTCAAAAATAAAATCTGAAACTGATGTTGATAGTGTTCTTAATTCCGAAGTTTTAAGCGGTTTAATTTCTATAAAGCAATTTAATGATTTTAAACAAAAAATTATCTCTGTTATTAGTCATCCACTATTAAAGCTATATTTTAAAGATTCTGTAAATCATAAATTAGAAGCAGAATTAATTACCGGCAATAGTGAGATTTTGCGCCCTGATAAACTCGTTTTTTTAGAAAATGAAACCGTAATTATTGATTACAAAACAGGAAAAGAAAACAATAAAAAATATTTTAATCAATTGCTAAAATATCAAAATGCTTTACAAAGCATGGGATATAAATCAATCAAAATGTTGTTAGTTTATATTGATACAGTAAATGTAGTGCAAGTAAATTAATAAAATTTATCTTAGTTTGTTATTTTAAATAAATACAAACAAATCTATAATGCTAATTTTAAAAGTTTTATTAATTTTTATAGTTTTTAGCGTTACACCTTATTCTAAACAAAAACTTAAATACAAAAACTACCTCCACCAAAAATTTGGATTTAGTGTAGATTATCCATACGAAATTTAACTCCTTAAACCCAGATTACGCAATAGAGAATTCGAAAGGATAATCAAATTCCTTTGAATAGTTCCATAAGCCGCTAAACCATTGCCTTCGTTTTTTACTTAAA
>JAYVGH010000164.1:0-9467 GCA_043772435.1 Bacteroidota bacterium | reverse complement strand
CCTATTTTTGCAAATTTTATATTAGCCGATGAGATAAACCGTGCTCCGGCAAAAGTTCAATCGGCTTTGCTAGAGGCCATGCAGGAAAGACAAGTTACCATTGGCGACGAAACTTTTAAATTACCAAATCCGTTTTTAGTACTAGCTACTCAAAACCCTGTTGAGCAAGAAGGAACCTATCCTTTACCCGAAGCTCAAATGGATCGTTTTATGCTAAAAATAGTTATCGGTTATCCTTCAAAAGAAGATGAACGTAAAATTATTCAATCTAATATTTCCCCATCGGGTATGCCAAAACCTAACACTGTTTTACATCCCGACGACATTATTAAAGCCCGCGCAGTAGTTAAGGACGTTTACATGGACGAAAAAATTGAACGTTATATTGTTGATATTGTTTTTGCTTCGCGATTTCCGAAAGAATACAAATTGCAAAAATTTGAAGGTTTAATTTCGTATGGTGGAAGTCCGCGTGCCAGTATTAATTTAGCTTTGGCGGCCAAGGCTTACGCATTTATCAAACGAAGAGGTTATGTAATTCCCGAAGATGTGCGTGCTATTTGCTTAGACGTTATGCGCCACCGCGTAGGCTTAACCTACGAAGCTGAAGCTGAAAACATTACTTCTGAAAATATTATTACCGAAATTTTAAATACAGTTGAAGTACCTTAGAAATTTTAAATGCTAAATATTGGATGCTAAATGATTAGCGCCAATTTAAAATTTAAAATTTAAAATTTATCATTTCAAAAAAGTGGAAACAGCAGACTTACTTAAAAAAGTTCGTAAAATAGAAATTAAAACCCGTGGTTTGAGTAGTCAAATTTTTTCGGGAGAATATCATAGTGCCTTTAAAGGACGTGGAATGGCTTTTTCTGAAGTTCGCGAATATACTCCCGGTGATGATATTAGAACTATAGATTGGAATGTAACGGCTCGTTTTAATACCCCCTTTGTAAAAGTATTTGAAGAAGAGCGTGAATTAAGCGTAGTGCTTGTTGTAGATGTAAGTGCCAGCGGTGCTTTTGGAACAAATAAACAACTAAAACAAGAGTTAATTACTGAATTGTGCGCCGTTGTTGCTTTCTCAGCATCTCAAAATAATGATAAAATTGGCATTATTTTTTTTAGTGATAAAATTGAAAAATTTATTCCGCCCAAAAAAGGTAAATCCCATGTACTTAGAATTATTAGAGAGTTAATTGAATTTAAACCTCAAAACACAAAAACAAATTTAGAAATTGCCTTAAAATATTTAACTAACATTATTAAAAAACGAAGTGTTGTATTTTTTATTAGTGATTTTTACGCTGATAATAATTATAAGGATGCTTTAAAAATTGCCAACAAAAAGCACGATTTAGTAGCCTTACGCATTGTAGATAAAACAGAAACCGAATTACCAAAAGTGGGTTTAATAAAATTGCGCGATAACGAAACAGGTAAGTTAATATGGGTAGATACAAATGATAAGCAATTTAGACATAAGTTTAAAACCAATAGCTTAAAATTTGAAGATGACTTAAAAGATACGTTTAACCGAAGCGGAATTGATGCTACAAATATTTTTACGCATGAAAGTTATATAAAACCATTAATGAATTTGTTTAAGAATAGGTAAATGCGGTAGCTGAGCTTGTCGAAGCTACACAATATGGTTTCGACAAACTCAACCACCAAAATAAAAATGAAAAAAATAAAATATATATTTTTATTTATAATTTTGCTAACTACTATTGCAAAGTCGCAGGACGTTAGAGTGAACGCCGTTTTAGATTCGTCTAAGATTCGTATTGGCGAACAGGTAAAATTAGATATATATCTAAACTACAACGCCAATCAAAAAGATTTTAAAATAGAGTGGCCGCAAATTGGTGATACTCTTACCGGTAAAATAGAAGTTATTTCTGTAAGTCAAATTGATACAACTATTCCTGACAAAAACGACCCGGCAATGATTTTGCAACACCAGCAATTAATAATTAGTGCTTACGATAGTGGCTATTTTGCTGTACCCGGTTTTAAATTTGTATTTAATAATGATACTAATAATGTTCTTTTTACACAAGCACTATTGCTCGAGGTGCATACAGTTCCCACTGATACAAGCGCAACAAAGCTAAAAGATATTAAACCAATTTTTAACGAACCCTTTAATTGGAAATGGTACATCAACTATATTTATTGGGGTATAGGTGCTATAGTGTTTATTCTTGCTGTAATTTTAATAACCGTATACTTTACCAACAAAAATAAAAATAAAATTATTGAACCTGAAAAACCTAAAATCCCTGCCCATATAACTGCCTTAGCTTCACTTGAAAAAATTAAAGAAATGCAGGAGTGGAAAGTAGGGAATACAAAAGAATATTATTCTTCTATTTCGGAAACTGTAAGGCAATATATTGAAGAACGCTTTAGTGTTAATGCATTAGAAAGCACTACCGACGAAATTATGATGGCGTTTCGAACACAAGTTGTAGACCCAACAAGCAAGGAAAAATTACAACAACTGCTTCAATTATCCGATTTGGTAAAGTTTGCAAAAATGACACCTATTGAAGTGGAACATACATTTACTTTACAAAACGCATTTGATTTTGTTAATGGAACAAAACGCGAGGATATCGTTACAATACAAGAACAAGGAACAATAAACACGGAACAACAAAAAAATGTTTAGTTATTACAACGATATACAATTTGCCGAAAAACATTGGTTTTGGTTACTGCTTATCATTCCTATAATGATAGCATGGTATATTTTGCGTTTAAAAAAATACGAAGGCGAATTTAATTTCTCATCCTTTACATTATTTAAAGGTATTAAGTCATCAAGCAGAGCAAAATTTCGTCATATACTTTTTGCATTAAGAATAATTTCATTTGCGTTAATGATTGCTGCTTTAGCTCGGCCGCAAAGTAGAAGTAGTTGGAAAGACAGTAAAACCGAAGGTATTGATATTGTGTTGAGTATGGATATTTCGCCATCGATGTTGGCAAAAGATTTTAAACCCAATCGTTTAGAGGCTGCTAAAGATGTAATTCAGGATTTTATAGATGCCCGCCCCAACGATAGAATTGGGTTAGTAATTTTTGGAGGTGAAGCGTTTACACAATGTCCTTTAACTAGCGATCATAAAGTATTAAAAAATATGATTCCTATTATTAAAGTGGGGATGGTTGAAGATGGTACCGCTATTGGCGTTGGCTTAGCAACCGCAGTAGGGCGTATAAAAGAAAGTAAAGCAAAAAGTAAAGTGGTAATTTTAGTGAGTGATGGCGTAAGTAATTCGGGCGAAGTAGCGCCACTAACGGCCGCCGACTTAGCAAAAACATTTGGTGTACGTGTATATTGCATTGGGGTTGGCACGCGAGGCAAGGCACTAACACCCGTAGCACGTTATACCCAAGATGAATACGAATACGATTACGTGGATGTGGAAATTGATGAAAAAACAATGACCGAAATAGGAACTATGACGGGCGGAAAATACTTTAGAGCCACCAACAAATCCAGCCTTAAAGATATTTACGCGGAAATTGATAAACTAGAAAAAACAATTATTAGCGAGAAAAGTTTTACCAATAAAGCTGAACATTTTTTACCACTGGCCATTTTTGCAGCAATGTTATTACTTTTAGAATTTTTATTGCGTTTCACTATCTTTAAATCGGTTCCCTAAATGTTTAAGTTTGAACATATACTATATTTTTACGGCTTGTTAGCCATACCAATAATGTTGGTATTGGTAATTTGGTATTTTGTATCGCGCAAAAGTAAATTAAAAAAACTGGGCGAGGCTAATTTAATATCGCAACTAATTCCTTATTCAAGTAAACGTAAACGCATTATAAAAGTTATATTATTTATGTTAGGGTTTAGCAGTTTAATTGTTGCGCTTTGTAATTTACAAACCGGCAGTAAATTAACCGAAGTTAAACGCGAAGGTGCCGATATAATTGTTTGTATAGATGTAAGTAATAGTATGTTAGCGCAGGATTTAAGCCCTAACCGATTAACACGTGCCAAATATGCGCTTGAAAAAATGATTGACGGGCTACAAGGCGACCGTTTAGGCCTAGTTATTTTTGCAGGAGAAGCTTATGTGCAATTACCAATAACAATAGATTATAGTGCTGCCAAACTATTTTTAGAATCCATTGGTCCCGGAATGGTTCCTGTTCAGGGTACGAATATTGAAGCCGCTATTGAAAAAGCAAGCGAGTCGTTTAGCAACGATGAAGGAAAAAACAGAGCAATTATTTTAATTACTGATGGTGAAAATCATTCTTCTGAAGCAGTAGCCGCCGCCGAAAAAGCAGGTAAAAATGGAATCATGATCAATACCATTGGTATTGGTTCCGAAAAAGGAGTGCCCATACCATTGATAGAAAACGGTGTTGTAAAAGGTTATCGTAAAGAT
The DNA here is from genome assembly GCA_043772435.1 of Bacteroidota bacterium. Taxonomy (GTDB): domain Bacteria; phylum Bacteroidota; class Bacteroidia; order B-17B0; family Aurantibacillaceae; genus Aurantibacillus. The sequence goes on along the minus strand of JAYVGH010000164.1, from coordinate 5,040 downwards.
AGAGAAGGGCAAACTGTAATTACAAAATTAAATTCAGAGGTTTTAAAAATAATTGCGGGCAAAGCAAATGGTGTTTACGTTCAAGCCAGCCAAGCGGATATTGGATTAAATGCAGTATTAGATAAAATAGGCGAATTGGATAAAGCTAAATTAGAAAATAAAATGTATACCGACTATGAAGACCAATTTCAGTGGTTTTTGGGTTTAGCTTTAATTTTTTTCTTTATTGAATTTTTAATTAGTGAACGTGTAAGCGAGTGGTTTAAAAAATTAAATTTATTTTCAGCAAAGGCAACAACCGTTATATTACTAACGGTTTGCAACTTTGCAACTTTTGCGCAAGAAGATGCAAAAGAAATTTACAATGGCAATAAAGCTTATAAGTCAGGAGACATTATTGAATCGTCGTTAAAATACCGAGCAGCCTTAAAAGTTAATCCTAATAATCAAAAAGCAAACTTTAATTTAGGAAATTCGCTTTATAAAAATGCGTACGAAATTAAAACGGGTAAAGTAAAAATACCACTACAAGCAAAAATGACACCCGATTCGCTCTCAAAATTAATTTTTGATGAAGCCGCTCAAAACTTTGCAGCTGTTGCAAATAATATTTCCAATAAAGATACTTTACACCAAGCTTGGCACAATATTGGCAACTGTTATTTACAAAAAAAAGATTACCAACAAGCAATTGATGCCTATAAAAAATCATTAAAATATAACCCAAAAGATGAAGATACACGCTATAATTTAGCCTATGCTTTAAAACATAAGCCACAAGATAAGAAAGGTGGCGGAGGAGGTCAAAATAAAAAAGAAGAAGATAAAGAAGATAAAAATAAAAATGCGCAGCCAAAACCAAATAATATTACTAAAGACCAAGCTGAACAACTTTTAAAAGCTTTAATGAATAAAGAACAAAAATTACAGGATAAACGCAAACAAAAACAAGAAGATGGTGGTAAAACTACCGTAGAAAAAGATTGGTAGTTGTTGTCTTGCTGAGCGTAGTTGAAGCATGAATTATTAGTTGATTGAGTGTTGAAACATAAATTATGAAAGAATTATATGTATACATATTAAAATGTTCTAATAAATCTTATTATGTTGGATTAACAAATAATGTTGAAAGAAGATTAGAAGAACATAATTTGGGTTTACATATATTTTCATATACTTTTTCGAGAAGGACTGTTGAGTTATTATGGTTTAATAAATTTAACTCTGAATTAGAGGCAATTGGTTGGGAGAAAAAAATAAAGGGTTGGACTCGAAAGAAGAAAGAAGTTTTAATGGAAGGAAAATATGAGTTATTCCCTATCTTAGCCCAGTATAAAAATGAAACAAATTATAAAAATTACACAAAGCAGGCTTCGACTACGCTCAGCCTGACGAATAATGTCGCCCTGAGCGAGGACGAAGGGGTATTGACGGAAACAAAAAATGAAAAGTAGTCGTTACATATTAATACTATTATTTTTGTTTGTGTATAATTTACACAAAGCCCAAACCGTATACGCGCAAGTAAGCTCAAAACAAGTGCAAGTGGGCGTACCGTTTGAATACGCTATTGTTATAAATACAAACCCTAATAATTACACACCGCCAAGTTTTAAAGATTTTGATATTGTAAGCGGTCCAAGCCAATCTCAAAGCACACAATGGATTAATGGCGTAACATCTTTTCAAATAACGCTGTCGTGGGGATTGGTAGCTAAAAAAGAAGGCAAAGCTACTATTAGTTCTGCTATTGTTAATGCAGGTAGTCAGCGCTTTGAAACAAACGCCATTAGTTTAGATGTAACTAAAGGCGCTGCTACTCAACAACAAGGCACTGCCACTAATGATGATAAGGCGCAATATAATAAAGTTAGCGGTAGCGATATATTTATTAGAACGGGGATAAGTAAAAGTAAATGTATGGTAGGAGAACAAATTACTATTATTCAAAAAGTATATTCACGTTTACCTATTGTTGGTTTTCAAAAAGTTAATCCACCAACGTATGATGGTTTTTACATGCAATTGTTGGAATCGCAAACTAAAGGACAAATTGTACCCGAAGATTTAGATGGTGTTCGTTATCAAACCTACGAATTGTTTCGACATACTTGTATTGCAAACAAAGTTGGAAAAATATCGTTGGCCTCGGCCGAATGTGATATAGTTGTTAGAAAACAAACCAACGCAAAACCTAAAAATATTTTCGAACAGTTTTTTGGTGCCGCAGGTTACGAAGATATACCTGTAAATGCAAAAAGTAGAACTACAACCATTGAAGTTGTAGGCTTGCCGGAAGAAGGAAAACCTTTAAGTTTTAGCGGAGCAGTAGGGAATTACAATTATAAAGTAGAAGCAAGCAGAACAGAATTAAAAGCAAATGATGCATTTAATATAAAAATGACAGTAAGCGGTAAAGGAAATTTAAAATTAGTCGACCCTCCAAAACCAATATTACCGGAAGGTTTTGAAACCTACGATCCTAAAATTATTGAAAATGCGAATACAAAAACATTTGATTATTTAGTAATTCCCCGCAGCGAAGGTGATTATACTCTTAAGGATTTGGATTTTAGTTATTATAATTTAGAAGCCAAAAAATACATTACAATTTCTCCCGATCCAATTACTATTAAAGTATTGCCACCCGACCCAAATAGTACCGGAGCAAAGGTTTTTACGCCTCAAAACCAAGTAAAGGCAAGCGACAACGATATACGTTATATTAAAAAAGGAAATTTTGAATTAGTAAAAACCGAGACTGAATTTTTTAATTCTACAACGCATATTGCTTTAATAGCGTTTCCTATATTAGCTTTATTAGCAGGGCTAATAATTAGAAACAGACATATTAAAAATAACAGCAATTTAATTTTAGTTAAAGAACGTAAGGCTGCAAAGGTTGCAAAAAAACAATTAATTACAGCCGAAAAATTAATGCAACAAAATAATAAAGATGGATTTTATACCGAAATATTAATGGCATTAAATAATTACGTAAGCAATAAATTAAATATTCCTATAGCTGATTTATCGCAAGAAAACATACAAAAAATACTTACAACTAAAAAAGTTGATGAACACATAAATAAAAAACTAATAACCACCTTACAAACCAGCGAGTATGCAAAATATGCACCGGGCGCAGTAAGTGGCGATTTACAAACGGTTTATAAAGACACGATTGATTTAATAACAAATTTAGAAGAACAATTAAATAAAAAAGTATAACTCTTTCTGTCACCCTGAGCGGAGTCTAAGGGTCTGATAGAAAATTTGAAATAAATGAAACAAATAAAATACATACTTCTGTTTTTAACTGCTTTTACAATAAAAGGCTTTGGTAACGAGCTATTGCAAAAAGCAGAAAAAGCATATGACTCTAAAAAATACAAAGATGCTATAACAAATTATGAAGAACTGGTAAAAGACGGCTTTAAATCCTATCAGCTATATTACAATTTGGGTAACGCTTATTTTAAAAACAACCAATTGGGCAAAGCCATTTATTATTACGAACTGGCGCGAAAAATAAATCCTAATGACGAAGACGTTAGAATAAATTTAGGTATTACCTCCGCTAAAACCATTGATAAAATAGATGCTAAAGAAAATTTTTTTATCAGTGCTGTTAAATCAAATTTATTATCGTCGTTCTCCACATCATCATGGGCGTGGTTTAGCATCGGTTCCTTTATCATTGCCTGCATTTTATTTTTTGTTTTTGTAAGCTCAAGTAATATCCCTATAAAACGTATTTCGTTTTTATTTAGTTGTATTTTGTTAATTGGTTTTGTACTAACTTACTCATTAGGTTACTCGGCATTAAAATCAAAAAGCGAAAATAAATTTGCTATTATTACCGCCAAAGAAATTAAAATATTGAACGAGCCTACCCCTGCTGCCTCAAGTAAATTTAGCCTGCACGAAGGCACCAAAATACGTGTGGTTGAAAACAATGGCGACTGGTTATTAATTAAGCTAGATAATGGCAACGAAGGCTGGGTAAAAACTACAGACGTGGGGATTATTTAATTTTCGAGGGGATTTATTATATTTGATTTAACAACTAACAGTAAACGTTTGTAATTATTTGTAAGCGTTTGTAAACGGATAAGTGGCGCTAAGCCACTAGTTAGCTGCAAGCCTGACAATGATAAAAACTTTTACATACGAGACAAAAACTTCTGACGAAACTTTTCATCAGACAATTCATTCAATTGACCTCCAGACTTCTGTTCAAAAATGGGTCAATAAAATAAACGACCTAAAAAATGAATCTTATTCTTTCAATCCGACACAAGTTAAAAATATTTCAGACCAATTTGTGGCGGGACAAATCACAACACATTTTGACAAGAAGCCTTTTTATATTTCTTTCAATTTAGTTGACCAAACTCAAATTTGTTATATCAATGAAATTGACAAGGGTGACCCCGACTTCATTGCTCAACTTCAATACTTGACGACGGAAGAAGGCGGTAGAAAAGGTTACGCCGCTTCTGGTTATCGACCTCATGTTAAGTTCGACGGTAAAAACTTATTGACTTCAGGAGAACAACTCTTTATTGATAAAGACAAGGTTTTTCCTGGCGACACAGTTAAAGCTGAAATTAGAATTTTAACCGTCGACGCATTTATCGATTATCTATTTCAAGGACAAAACTTTGAAGTAAGTGAAGGACCGCATCTTGTTGCGCGAGGACAAATTATAGAGGTTGTAAATCAAAAATTAATAAAGGCCAGCAGCTAACAGCAAGCCATGGCGCAATGCGGGCGGAAGTGCAAGGCTTTTGCAAATTTAAGGTCGCTTCGCGAATTGACATTTTCATTTTGCAAAAGACTAAAAAACACATAATACTTGCCGACTTAGACAAAATTAAAATGGGGCAAGAATTAACTTACGACGACTTGCTTGCTGAACTTAACGAATTAAAAGAGTTCTATTACTTAAATAAAAAACATTGGTCTCAAATGCTTATCGGAAGACTTACGGAAATGGTTGCAAGTGGCATAATCAGTGAAACCATAAGTAAGGAC
>JAYVGH010000163.1:0-51811 GCA_043772435.1 Bacteroidota bacterium | reverse complement strand
CGTCAAAATCGTTTTTAAAATTCTTGTTTAAATCCCAGCAACTGTAACACTCATTGCCCTCTACAACGCCGTTATTGTTTACATCCACAAAATCGTTGTACTCGTAATTGGTTTCTGGTCTGCCGCAAGCTGATGTATAGCTTACTTTTTCGTTATCTAACTTCCCATTTTTGTTTAAATCCTGTACCTGCATGTATAGCCCCGTTCGATAGGAGGTTATAAATTCCTGTTCAACGGCAAAACTAACTACTGATAAGGGACGGTAACGACCCCCTGCTAATTGATCGGTAGCGCACATACGGCGGTAAAAACTTTCGTAAGCATCTTTAGTTAAAATACCCGGTATACCTCGCACACCTTTAATTACCCAGTCGTTTTGGTGAATGATAATACCGTCATCTAATGCGTATTCGCCATTAATAGAGGTAATATAAAACGTAAACCCAACAATACCAATAATTACCATTGCCATTTTGTGGGTTAAAAACGTAAAGTATTTAAACTTTTGCGTAAGTTCGGGAAACGTAGGTGCTTTTAGGGATTTTTGTGCTTGCGCCATAAAAAAATTTTACTTAAAAATTTATGCAAAATACAAATATAACGCCAAATAAATGGTGTAAATTGCTATTTTAACGTAAAAAAATAATAAAAATAGTTAATTTGGGGCTTTAATGACTAAAATAAAAAATTATTGGTGGCTAATAAGCATTGGGGTTTTAATTATTTTAAGCTCGGTGTTAATATTTTACACTAATTCAAATTCGATAAATAACATTGCAAAAAGTACCGGTAAATTACTAGAAGAAAAAAAAATAACTACCACAATTGTTTTAAAAAACGCGTTATTAAATAACGCTTGGGCAGAAATAAATACCTACAAAAATTTATATGAAACAGAAAAAACAGGTATTTATTTATTTGATAATGATAGTTTGGTTTTTTGGAACAATGCCCAAATTGAAGTTATAAAAGATTGGAAAAATTTAGATGGAACCGAAGGGCTAATAAAATTAAAACAAGGTTATTTTTTATTTTTTACAGAAAAGAATAATAACAAAACAGCTTTAGCACTTTGCTTAATTAAACCAACTTATAATTTACAAAATAACTATTTACAAAATTCTTTTAGCCAATGGGTAAATATTCCTCAAAATATTGAAATAGCTGATAAAAACGCGAATAAAAACGTAGTAAGCTTAAATGGAAAAAATTTATTTTCATTAATTGGCGAAGATGTAAATTACAGCTCCAAACCACTTTCAAACACTTGTGCGCTTATTTATTTTACAGGTATTGGCGTTTTGTTTTTGGGATTATTGTTGTTGTATAATTTCAATAAAAATTTTAAAACCGTAATTGTGGTTGTTATGGTTCCAATATTTTTTAAAATTTTATTGTGTTTTCAAATCCCATATTTTTTAGTAAATACTTTTTTGTTTGATGTTCAGCTATTTGGTAACGCACAATCGTTTTTAAATCCGTTTTTGGGCGATGTGTTGTATAACGGCATGGCTTTGGTTTGCCTATCTGTACTTATTTTTTTAACTAAAATAAACGAGCTAAGTAAAGTTAGCAGATATATTAATCAAGGCATAGTTTTTATGTTTATTGTTTTAATTACTCTTCAATTAAATCATTCTTTAAAAAGTTTGGTAACAAACTCTACACTTTCGTTCGACTTTTTAAGTGTGTTTAATATAAAATTACCCGCCTTAGTTGGCTTATTATCATTGGTACTTAATGCCATTGCTTTATTTATTTGTGTATATAAAAGTATTTTGTTTTTTAAGAAAAACGTAGTATTAGATGCTTTACGATTTTGCGCAATTATTTTAGTATGCTGTTTATTTATTCAACTAGTTTCAAAACCCGATATTATTTATTTAAGTTATTGGTTGTTTTTATTTTGTGTAGTATTATTTACGTTAATAAAAATTAATTTTGCGAAAGCAACATTAGGCTTAGGTTTTCAGGTGCTTTTAATTAGCGGCATAACAGCCGGCTTTTTAAATTTTTATATTTCGAAAAATAAAAATTTAGACTTAGATGTTTTATCTTACAAATTAAGCGAACGTCAAGACCCTAATTTATTAAGCGAATTCGCATCTATTCCTAAAAAAATTCAAAATGACGAAAAGTTAAAAGTGCTTTTAGATTTTTTACCCAACAGCCAAAAAGAAATTGAACAGGTTTTAAAGCAAAAATATTTTATAGGATATTTTAACCGTTATAATATTGATTACAGTTTGTTTGATAAGGATTGTAAGCCATTGTTGAACCCTATTCAACCAATATTACTTAATGAGGGTTTTTTTGAAGATCAAATACGGGAGCTGTCTGATTCTACATTTATATCCGAATTGTTTTTTGTAGAAAAACATAAAGAAAATTCACGCTACATTGCAAAAATAAAATTGGGCGAAAAAAATCTGTATTTGCTTTTAGAACCCAAACAATTTGAGGAATTAGGAAGTTTTCCTGATTTGTTTTTAGATCAATCGCAACAAAAACAAGAGAAATTAAAAAACTTTAGTTATGCCGTTTACCGTTCGGGGCAAAACACTAGTAGGTATGGCGAATACAATTATCCCTTTTTTATCAGCGACTCTTCTAGTTTAACCAAATCTAACCCAAATTATATTCATCGTTATTTTAATCCTGATAACGCTACCGAAATCATAATCAGCGAAAAGGTTAAAAGCTGGAATTATTTTTTCACCTATAATTCTTATTTATTTTTGTTTTTTTCTGTTATTACATATCTCTGTTATTTTATTTACGCTTTAATCTTTACCAATCGTTTTGCTACAGCATCTTTAACACGAAGAATTCAAAGTATAGTTATTGTGTTGCTATTATTGGCAATGAGCGCAGTTGGAGTAACGTCCGGCAGGTTGGTAACCAATCAGTTTGAAAACGACAATGTAAAAGTATTACAGGAAAAAACCTTGACGATTATCAACGAATTAGAAACACAATTTAAAACTCAGGAATTATTTTCGACTACTCAAAAAGAATTGGTGAATTTAAGATTAAAAGAATACGCGCATTTATTTAATACAGACATAAGTTTGTTTAATAAAAATGGTACGCTGTTTAATACCAGCCAGGCACGTTTGTACGATTTTGGATTAGCTTCTACATTAGCCAATCCGCAAGCTTTTTACGAGTTGTCCACTAATCAATCGTCTGGCGTTTGTGTAAATGAAAAAGCGGGTAGTTTAAATTACTTGTCGTTTTACACACCTTTATTTGATTCAAAAAAAGAATTAATCGGCTTTATAAATCTCCCCTATTTTGCAAAACAAAGTGACTTAGTAGATGAATTATCGGGCATTATAAGCGCTTTAATAAATGTTTACATTATTTTGTTTGTTATTAGTATTTTATCAGGTTTAATTTTAGCAAGCTACATTACACAGCCATTGCGCCTCATTAAACAACAAATAGCCAATATTACATTAGGCAAACAAAACGAAAAAATTACATGGCAAAGTAACGATGAAATTGGAAAATTGGTAAACGAATACAATCAAATGCTTATTAAATTAGAAGAAAGTGCTAACCTTTTGGCACAAAGCGAGCGCGAAAGTGCTTGGCGTGAAATGGCAAAGCAAGTAGCGCACGAGATTAAAAATCCGTTAACGCCGATGAAGTTAAACCTTCAATATTTGCAGCATGTTATGAAAAATAATCCTGAAGACTTTAATTTAAAATTTGAAAATGCAAGTAAAAGTATTATTGAACAAATAGATACTTTAGCCAATATTGCCACTGAGTTTAGCAATTTTGCAAAACTGCCTAGCACTCAATTACAAACTATTAATTTGGTGGAAATTATAAAATCCTCTGTTTTAATATTTGAAAATTATAAAGATATTGAAATTCAAAATACTATTTCAGATACTGAATTACTTGTAAAAGGCGACAAAGATCAAGCTTTGCGCGTATTTAATAATATTTTAAAAAATGCTGTACAAGCATTATCAGAAACTAAAAAACCTAAAATAATAATTGAAACAACCCAAAAAGAAAACAAATTAATACTATCTATATCAGATAATGGATGTGGTATAGCCGAAGAATTAGTGCCAAAACTATTTACCCCTAATTTTACTACAAAATCTACTGGATCGGGGTTAGGGCTCGCAATGGTAAAAAGTAGTATGCAAAGTTTTGGAGGAAATGTTTGGTTTAAATCTCAGGTAAACATAGGAGCAGTTTTTTATTTGGAGTTTAGTAAACCCTAAACCTTCCGCTTAGGATTATCAACCAAAAAAGCTTTCCAACCCGTGTAAGATTTTCCGGCAATACCTGCATTTTTATTTTGATAATAATGGCAAAGCGCGGCACCTAAAGCATCTGTGGCATCTAAAAAAGCGTGTTCGGCTTTAACGCCTAATATTTGTTGTAGCATAGCCGCTACCTGTTCTTTACTTGCATTACCATTGCCTGTTATGCTCATTTTTATTTTTTTTGGAGAATATTCTGTTATCGGTACGTTTTTACTCAATGCTGCGGCAATAGCAACGCCTTGTGCGCGCCCTAACTTTAACATCGACTGAACATTTTTGCCAAAAAAAGGCGCTTCAATGGCCAGCTCGTCGGGCTTATATTCTTCAATAATTTCAATGGTACGTTCAAATATTTTTTTTAAGCGGTCTGCATGTTCTTCTAGCTTATCTAATTTAATAACGCCTATGCCAATAGGTTTTACAACAGAATTTTGTACATGAATAATCCCGTAACCCATTACTATTGTTCCCGGATCTATTCCCAAAATTATTCTATCTTTTAGTGCCATTTTTACTGTAAATTTAGCCTAATTTCGAATAATCTTTTGACTCCTAAAAAAATATTAGCAACAATTATTAAAGTACTAATTGGAGTTTTAAGCTTGGGCGTTATTTATTACAAATTAAAATCTGATTTTACCGGCGATAAATTAGCCTTATTATTTACTACAGTTTATTCTTTTAAAGGTATTTGCATTTTTTTAATTTGCTTACTACTTATACCAATAAACTGGGGAATAGAATCGTATAAATGGAAAATTATAACGCGTCCCGTTGAAGAAATTAGTTTTAAAAAAGCCATTCAATCGGTTTACAGTGGCGTTTGTTTAGGCAATTTAGCCCCGGGTAGAGCTACAGAGTTTTTAGCTAAAATTATTTTTTTTAAGCCGGAGAATCGTTCAAAAATAACTTTATTACATTTTGTTGGCGGAATGTTTCAGCTTTCTGTAACTATCGTTTTTGGGATGATAGCGCTTTTATTTAAATTTAATAATTTTAGCACTGATAATTTTTGGGTAGCCTACCTAGTATCTGCGTTAGCAGTAATTATGTTTGCTTTTTTTATTGCTTGTTTATTTAAAATAAATAAAATTTTATCTTTTGTATCCAAAAAAATCAGTAATCAAAAAAGTATTGAAAATTTTAATTATGAATTTACAAAACGGCAATTAGTTCAACTATTTGGTTTTTCTGTTTTAAGATATACCGTGTTCTTTTCACAAATGTATTTATTGATTAATTTATTCCAGCAACAACAATTTTCTACACAAATACTATTGGGTATTTGGTTGTATTTTTTAATTACAAGCATTGTGCCAATGATAAGTTTTATTGAAGCGGCTGTTCGAACAGCTGTAGCCCTTATCGTTTTTAAGAATTGTGGCATTTCAAACGCGACATTAGCGCTATCGAGTGTATTAATTTGGCTTATAAATATTGTAGTTCCCAGTATAGCCGGTTATTTTATTTTAGTAAAACAAAATTTTAATTTTAAATTATCACCTTTAAAAAAATGACAGTTGTATTTTACATATTTCTTATTTTTTTAGCATTTTATTTTTTATTTCTTTTATATTTTGCTGTTGGGTTTATTAAAGCCGAAAACTATTATTCCATCCAAAATTTTGATGATGAATTTGTAACTATAATTATTTGTGCTCGTAACGAAGAAAAAAATATTGTGCATTGTTTAACATCTATAATTAAACAAGATTATGACGCCAAAAAAATTAATTTAATTTTAATAAACGATGCAAGTACCGATAACACAGTAAAACACGCGGAATTTATTTTAAGCAAAGCGAAAATTAATTATAAAATAATTTCAAACGCGCAGCAAAAAGGTAAAAAGCAAAGCATAACGTATGCCATGCAATTTGTAAATACCGAACTAATTGTAATGCGTGATGCCGATACTTTTACAACGTCTACAACTTGGTTAAAAACAATTAGCGATTTTTATTGCCAAACACATTCTGATTTAATAATTGCGCCTATTGCTTTAGCAAATAATAATGGTTTATTGTGGGCTTTGCAAGCCATTGAAAATAATGTATTAGCTGTTTTAGTTTGCGGAAGCACATATTTAAAAAAACCTTTTTTATGTAATGGTGCCAATTTAGTTTTTACCAAATCTGTTTTCGAAAAAGTAAATGGTTATTTTAGTCACATAAATATTGCTTCGGGCGATGATGTTTTATTTTTAGAAGATGTAAAAAAAATAGAGGGTATAAATATCAATTATTTAAAATCCCAAAATGCAATAGTTTATACATATCCTGCTTTTTCGTTTAGTCAATTAATTAATCAAAAAGTGCGTTGGGCAGGTAAATTTAAAAGTAATAAAAACAATATAAATTTAATATTGGCTATTTTAAGTTTTTTGGTAAACGCTTTTTGGCTTTTTAGCTTAATATATGGCTTTTTAGTGCCTTTAAAAAGCCATTTGGGCTTATTTTTTATACTTTTTAAATTGCTGATTGATAGTTTATTGTTATTTTTAGCTTCACGTTTTTTAAAGAATAGAAGTTTAATTTGGTATGTATTTCCTATTGGATGTATTTACCCATTGTATGCCTGTGTGGTAGCAATAGCTTCGTTTTTTATAAAGCCAAAATGGAAATAAACCAACGTGTTTTTTAAAAAGAAACCTATAGATTTTGAATCAGAATCGTTAAGCGCACAAACTTGGCGACGTTTTAAGCGTAACAAATTATCTATGTTGGGTTTAATTGTTATTGCTATATCGTGTTTAATATCCATACTGGGATATTTAATAACGCCCGACCCTTCGCCTTATGCCAACGATCAAAAGCCAGAACTACACATTAAACAACCGGGGTTTAAAGCGAAATTATTAAAGGTTAAAAAAAATGAGGAAGTTGAACATCAATCCTTTATTGAAGTTATGATTTTTGGAAAAACCGACTTATATTCAACCTACACTATTTATAATTATTTTTTTAAAAACCAGTTTGTTTTGGTCGAAGAATACACAGGTAACATTGAAAATAATAAAGGTTCTATTTCTAAATTTAATATTGCCGATGTGGTTTATGCTGTTGATAGTAAAGCGCCTATTCAGTACAATGCTTTAAAAAACGAAATATCATTTTACGAAATTGGTAACAGCGAAAAAATTACAAAAACCGTTAGTGAATTGCGAGATCAGATTCAACAAGAGAACGTTGTTACAAAAAAATACATGCTTGGTACCGATTTGTTGGGGCGCGATTTATTAAGCCGTTTACTTATTGGCACTCGTATTAGTTTAAGTGTAGGCTTGGTGTCAGTAATTATCTCCATTTTTATTGGAATTTTATTAGGAGCGTTAGCGGGCTACTATCGCGGCAAAACCGATAGCATAATTATGTGGTTAATAAACGTTGTATATAGTATTCCTACTATATTATTAGTAATAGCTATTACATTAGTGTTAGGTAAGGGCATAATACAAGTATTTATAGCAGTAGGTTTAACCATGTGGGTAGACGTGGCACGTATTGTGCGCGGACAAATTTTAAGTATTCGGGAGAAAGAATTTGTAGAAGCGGGAAGAGCATTAGGATTTAAAAATATGAGAATTGTTTTTAGACATATATTACCAAACGTTTTAGGTCCGGTAATAGTTATGGCTGCAAGTAATTTTGCTTTTGCTATTTTAACTGAGGCAGGACTTAGCTTTTTAGGAATTGGCGCACAGCCACCAATACCAAGTTGGGGCGAAATGACTAATGCACACCACGGATATATTTTAATGGATAAAGCCTATTTGGCGTTTATACCCGGCATAGCAATTATGATTTTAGTACTAGCATTTATGCTTGTTGGTAATGGCTTACGCGATGCTTTAGATACTCGTAGCTTAGATGATAAACCTATAATGGGAAATTAATCAATAATTAATTTCTTACTGATAGTTCTATTTTCTTTGTCCGCCAACTTAATTAAATATATCCCTTTTTTGTAATCTGATACATTTACCTTTAATGTATTATCTACGCTTTTTTGGTAATAAACTACTTTCCCCTCGCTGTTATAAATAGTTAGCGCGCAACCCTCGCAGGCATCATTACTTATAATAATATTGGTATTGGCTGGATTTGGATATACATCAAAATTATTTGATACTAACACATCCTTTATTCCCACTGATAAAATAGTTATAGTTGTTGAGGTTGTATTAGAGTTACAACTATTTGAAGCCATTAAAGTTACGGTGTAAGTGCCATTAGCAGTATACGTAACAACAGGATTTGTAGAGGTGCTGGTTGATCCATTACCTAATGCCCATGAATAGATGGTGGCATTGGTAGATGCATTACTGAAAGAAACCGTAGTTGCGGATACTGTATTTGTAAATTGTGCGTAAACCGCTAAATAGCTGGTATTGTTTGCGGTATCTGCAATACCTTCACTCATATTAAAATACGTGCCACTTGGTGTAGTTTCCAACTTTAAAGCGCGTACCATGTATTTATAAATGCCGGGATACAATAAACAATTATCTGTGTAAGTTGTACCTGCAATTGGAGAAGCATTAATTTTTACATAAGTTTTATTTGTATCATTTTTCATATAAATGTTGTAACCAACCAAAGTGGTTTCGGTACTGGCACTCCAAGAGATGTTACAATTGTTTCCAACTTTTGTTGCCACAACATTTGAAACCGGCCCCACAATATCATTTCTTAAACTTGGGTCGCCCATTAAAGCTATGTGAACAGCGTTAGTAATACCACCCCCGTAAGGCGAGGCATAATAGGTAGAGGTATTATTTTGTGTAAGTTGAGTGCTATAACCAATGTTCTCTCCCATTGCCATGTTATGAAACATCCAATTTGGTCTGCCTGCCCAAGCATTTGTTAGTGTTTGCCCTTGGCACAATGGCGCACGTAAAAAATTATTATTTATATCCCAATCGCCAAAATAACTGCCAAACATCATAGTAAACACGCCTTGTAAATTTGAACTTGCAAAATTAGTAGTATTGCCAATACCACCGGCACTTGTAAACGAACCACCGCCACAACCGTAGCTCCATTGGTAGCTGTTACCCGTCATAGTTGTAAAATAATCGGTAGTTACAACATTGGTTGGTGTTACTAAAGGACCAAAATTTTTAAATCCGCTAGATGCAAATGATTCGCCTGCAGGAAAAAAAGATCCAAAATTATCATCAATTACAGCACGCTTTATAGTTGTAAATAATTTTTTGCGATAGTTATGATCCTTATCTAAATAATTTTTTAATAGTTGGGTTTCAGATGCTGTAAACGACGTCATGCCATATAAATCTACCCGGCCTACTTGTAACTCAACTGCACTTGGTATTGTAAATTGATCAAATTTACCATCGCCCGGAATATTTTGAGTACGAGCTGGAGAAATAGTGTTAGATGTAACCGACACATCCGTCCAAGTACCATTAATATCACCATAATAAACATCGGCAGGCCAAGCACCGTAATGATCTGTATGTCCGTCAGGATATAAATTTCCACTATATGGCACAGGTATATGTCCAAATAAAAATAAAGCTTTTGTATTTATGGGGTCTAAATTATAAGTATTTACAATTTGGGTCTTTACAGCTGGTACGGCAGTTATGGTGCTTATGTAGCTGGTTAATACTTCCCAACCATCGCCCTCTAAATCGTCTTGCAAACGTTTAATTTCAGGAGCTAAAGACACGCTAAAATTATCAACAACTAATAAAATTAATTTTCCTCTATTTTCAGTTTCAGGAATTTGAATGCCCGAATTAATATAACCAAAACCGGAATAACTTGTTGTTCCGCTTGCCGCAGTTCTAAGTACACGGTATTCGTAATGCGTACCAATAGCAACACTATTATCAATATATTGGGTAGTTAAACTGGGGTTAGTGGCGGATAAGGTTGTCCATGTAGAACTATTTTTTGGTTTACGGGCAATAGCGTAATTTGAAGTACCCACATTTGGCACCCAGTTTAACGTAACTGTTGGCGGGCTAACTTGTACGGTTGCCCATAGTTCTACTGAACAATCTTTTGGTGTTGGTGTTTGTGCAACAACCGTTACACTAACAAATAAACAACTTATAATTGATAGGTAAATTTTTCCCATTAGTCTATAATTTTAATATTTAAGCTAATGTATTAAATAAAAGTTATAAGCGCAAATTAGAATTAATCTTCTACCGTTAAATCATCAAGCAACGCCAACATTTTTAAAGCGGTAATGGCAGCTTCATCGCCTTTGTTACCATGTTTGCCCCCGGCTCTATCAATAGCTTGTTGGTGATTGTTGGTAGTTAAAACACCAAAAATAAATGGCAAACTAAATTCACGGTTTAAATCGGTAATACCCTGCGCTACTGAATTACAAATAAAATCAAAATGTTTTGTTTCACCTTGTATTACACATCCTAAACAAATTACTGCTTCAGCTTCTGTATTTTCGGCTAACCACTGCGCGCCTAAGGTTAATTCAAAGGCGCCGGGTACGGTTTTAATAATAATATTTTTTGGTAATATGCCGTTTTGTACTAAGGTATTTACAGCGCCATCTTTTAAAGCACTTGTAATTTCGGTGTTCCATTCCGCCCAAATAATACCAATAATATAATCTTCGTTAGAATTTGCAGGCTTTACGTTAGTGCCTTTTACAATGGATAGATTGTTGTTTGCTGAACTCATAAAAATGACTGTACGTTTTTAACACAGAGTTTTTTGAGCTTTAGAGTTTACAAAGTTTTTTTAATAAAAATTATTTATTTTAAACTCGGCGTACTCGTTTTTCTTTGAGCCTTTGTGTTTAATTTTTTTATTTACAAGTTACCCAAAGCTTTTACTTTAGCAATATCTCTTTCAACTTCTTTACCTTCGTTGCTTTTGCTAAATTCGGTTTTAATGCGTTCGTAAATATTTAAAGCTTCGGCAAAATTATTTTTTTGTTCGTAAGCAAAACCAGCTTTTTTTAAGTAATATGGTGTTGTAAAATTATTACGACTTTTTTCAGCAGCTTTTAAATAATAATTAATGGCTTCGTCTACTTTATTTAATTCCATGTAACAATCGCCAATGGCGCCAATAGAAATAGGAGCAACCATTTCATCATTACCATCATATTTGCCTAAAAACTCAATAGCTTGTTCAAATTTACCGGTGCGTAACAAACAAATGCCTGCGCAATAATTAGCAAGGCTTCCGCTTTTTGTCATACTGTAATTTTCAGCAATTTGCTCAAAGCCCATCATTTGTTTTTGCCCTTCGGGTGCAACAATCATATTACCGCCTTTTAAAGCTATGTTAAAGCTGTCTTTTTCAAAATAAGATTGCGCCCAAAATATTTCGTTTGCCGCTTCTTCTTCCTGAGCCGGCATATAGTAAAATTTAAAAAAGCAAAATGCTCCAATAATTAATGCTAACCCACCGCCAACATAGGTAACCATCTTTTTATTTTTTTCATAAAAAAGTTGAATGCCTTGTAAATTAGGGTCAATAGGTTTTTTTGTTTCTTCAACAGTTTCCTCTACTTGATTAATTTCATCATTATTATCAACAGTAGTTTCTTCTTTTAAATCAGCCATTTTGTTTGTAAAAAATTAGTCTGCGAAGATACCATTTTTTTTGTTAAAATCAACAGTTAAGTTAAAATCTACCAAAAACCACTTAAAATAGCGTAATTTTATCCACTTATTATGTATTTAAAGCAATTATCGCTCATAAATTTTAAAAATTACCAGGAATTTGAAGCGCAATTTTCAGAAAAAATAAATTGTTTTGTAGGAAATAACGGCATGGGTAAAACCAATTTATTAGATGCTATTTATTATTTATCGTTTTGCAAAAGTTTTTTTAATACCATTGATAGTCAAAATATAAAACACGGCGAAGCTTTATTTTTACTACAAGGTTTGTTTAATAAAGAAGGAGAGGATATAGAAGTATACTGCGGATTAAAACGCAACCAAAAAAAAATATTTAAAAAAAACAAAATAGAGTATGAGCGTTTAAGTGAGCATATTGGCGCTTTTCCATTGGTAATGATTTCGCCCAGCGATTCAGATTTAATTAATGAAAGCAGCGAGGTGCGTCGCCGTTTTTTAGATGGTATTATTTCGCAATACGATAAAGTGTATTTAGATAAATTAATTAATTACTCGCATATTTTAAAACAGCGCAATGCTTTATTAAAACATTTTTACGAAACCCGCACTTTTGATGCGGAGAGCCTTGAAATTTGGGATGAGCAGTTGATTATTTTTGGTAAAAGTATTTTAGAAATCAGGTTACGGTTTTTACAACATTTTATCCCATTATTTAACCATTACTATCAATTTATTAGTGATAGTAAGGAAGAAGTGGCTTTACATTACCAAAATAGTTTGGAAGAAAACGATTTTAAAACAGCAGTAACAAATGTTCTGCCACGAGATAGGGCTGTGGGCTACACAACTGTTGGACCGCACAAAGATGATTTAGAATTTACAATAGCCAATTTTAGCTTAAAAAAATTTGCCAGCCAGGGTCAACAAAAAAGTTATTTACTGGCTTTAAAATTAGCACAGTTTGAATTTATTAAAACCCAAAAAAACACCAAGCCATTATTACTGTTGGATGATATTTATGATAAGTTAGACGAACAACGTTTTACCAAATTATTAGATTTAGTAAGCGGCGATGATTTTGGACAAGTATTTATAACCGATACGCACCCCGAGCGCATACAAATTTTATTAAACACAAAACAAATTAATGCTAAATTGTTTTTGGTAGAGAATGGTAAGAGGAAGATGTTGTAAAAGTTATTATAAAAAATGAAGTTAGGAGTTATAAAAAAACTAAAAATTAGCTGTATAGCTATTCTAATAATATTATTTATATCATGTAATAACACCAATAAAGTGTATTATCCAAATGGTAATATAAAAGAAACTAGTCGAAAATATAGTGATGGTACGGTAGTATTAAAGTTTTATGATTCGTTAGAATATTTAACTAAAAAGGTAATCTATAAAAATGCTTTCACATAGGGTGAAGCAGAAGAATATTATAAAAGAGGACAATTAAAAAGTAAATATTTTTATCGTGTCGATAAAATTGAAGGTCTTTATTTGGATATGATACGAATGGCTTAATTAATGACAAGCGGAAATAGATTAAAAGTAATGCTTTTGGGCTTTGCAGCGAATACAATAACAATAAAGTAAGCCGCTTAGGCTTGTACTATGACAATATATGTTCATTTAGCGTTGACTTAACTAAGAAAAAAATTGCGGATTATTTTAAAAGATACCATACCTTACGGTGTAGAATACGAAGTGAAGTTAGATTTTACAAACTATAGAAATATTACTAATGTGAAATTTGTAACTGGGGTTATAGATCCAAAAAATCATTTTAGATTACTTGATTCAAATAAAATATTTATAATAGCGAACGATAAAATAATATATAAAAACATAGCCTACTTTCGAGGTATAACTTACATAGAAGGTATAGTTTATTTGATTTCTCATACTGATACCGTGATAACTCTGGCCTATCCGATAAAAGAACAGTTTTTTGTAAAGTAATTACAAATCTTAAACTTCTTCTTTTACCTAAACTAATGGCTTAAAAACTAACCGAGATTTTAAGATGTCCGCCAAGCCCTTCGGTTATAATGCGTTGTAGAGTAGAGAAACGAATATCTTTTAAATCTTTTTCTAATTTTGAAATGTACGATTTGTTTGTTCCAGCAAGTACTGCCACTT
Source organism: Bacteroidota bacterium (assembly GCA_043772435.1). Taxonomy (GTDB): domain Bacteria; phylum Bacteroidota; class Bacteroidia; order B-17B0; family Aurantibacillaceae; genus Aurantibacillus. Next base: position 37,774 of record JAYVGH010000163.1, on the reverse strand, counting down.
GCTCTTGTGTTAAACCACGCTCGTGCCTTGCTTGTTGTAGCATAACCCCAAGTTTAAAGGCTTCGTACTCTGTTTCAAATTTATTACGTTTTTTTGTGCCAACATGCCCTACTTCTTTTTCAATAAAGTTACTAAGGCTTGTTAAGTTTTTGTTTTTCTTCATAATATTCTTTTTTAATTTTTAATGCTTTTTCAATTTCTTTTGGTGGTGTTTTTTGTGTCTTTTTTTGAAAACCATTCTCAATAACTACTAAATTATTTTTATCAAAAAAACAAAAAACGCGAAAAATATCGCTACCATTTTGTATTCTAATTTCGTATAATCCATCTGTACCTTCTAAATGTTTAAAGTAAATTTCGGGTATTCGCTCTAAATCTTCTATAGCTTTTAAAGTCCATAAAATTTTCTTTTGAACTTTTATAGATTGTTCGGCATAAAATATTTTAAAGTAGTTTTTATAAAAAAACAACTCTCGTTTTTTACTCACATACCAAAGGTATAAAAAGTAGTCCAATAAAGCAACTTATAATGTTGAAATTTAAACCCCACTCGCCACATCAAACAATTTACCCTCTTCAAAATAATTGGCCATAAATTGTATGCCCATTGGTAAACCGTTGCTGTGCATGCCGCAAGGCAGGCTAATGGCAGGTACGCCGGCAATGTTGGCTTGCACGGTAAAAATATCTTCTAAATACATTTTAATAGGGTCGGCGCTGTTTTTGCCAAACTCAAATGCGGTGCCGGGTGTGCTTGGCGTTACTATAAAATCGTAAGTGTTTAAAATTTCTTTTGTTTTGGTATGAATAACGTTACGTACTTTTTGGCCCTTTGCATAGTACGCATCATAATAACCGCTGCTTAATACAAAAGTGCCTAACATAATGCGGCGTTTTACTTCAGCGCCAAAACCTTCGGAACGTGATTTTTTGTATGTGCTTTGTAAATCTGTAGCGTTAGGGCTTCGGTAACCGTAATGTATACCATCAAAACGTGAGAGATTTGAAGAAGCCTCGGCTGTAGTTAATACATAATACGTTGGCACCAAATATTCCAAATATGGAAAATTAACGGCTTCCACAGTGTGGCCCTGGGCTTTTAATTTTTCTAATGTAGATAAAACCGCTTGCTTTACTTCAGGGTCTAAGCCCTCAGCCTCTATGCATTCTTTTAAATAAGCAATTTTATATTTTTTAGTGGAGTTTAATTGCTCCAAATAATTTTCTACTTTTTGTGATGATGAGGTATTATCGTGTTCATCCTGTCCGCTTATTATTTGTGTAATAATAGCGGCATCTTCAACAGTTTTGGTAATGGGTCCTATTTGGTCAAACGAAGAAGCATAAGCAATTAAGCCATAACGCGATACCCGCCCATAAGTTGGTTTAAAGCCTACAGTGCCTGTAAACGAGGCAGGTTGGCGAATAGAGCCTCCCGTATCAGAACCTAAAGTAACGTGACATAAATCAGCGGCCACAGCCACAGCGGAGCCACCGGAAGAACCACCCGGCACAAACTTTTTATTCAACGGATTTAATACATTTCCGTAAGCAGAATTTTCGTTACTGCTTCCCATTGCAAATTCATCTGAATTGCAACGCCCAATAATAATAGCGTCTTCGGCTAATAATTTTTCTACAACTGTAGCTGAATACAGCGACTCAAAACCTTCTAATATTTTTGAAGAAGCAGATACTTTATGATTTTTGTAACAGATATTATCTTTTAAACCAACAATTACTCCTGCTAATTTACCTATGTTGGAGGCTGAGCCTGTCGAAGCCGAAGCTTTAATTTTTTCATCCACCAACTTGGCCTGCGCTAATGCTGAGATTGTAAATACTTCTAAAAAAGCGTTTAATTCTTTTTTTGCTTCAATGTTTTTAATAGATTGATTTACTAAATCAACACAGGTTGTAGCCCCGTTTTTTAAATCGGATTGTAATTTTAGTATGGAGGAAAATGAATACACGGTAATTTTTTTAAAAAATAAAAGCGTCGAGGATTAACCAAGACGCTTTAAAAATACATATAAATTTTTTATTTCTTTTCTATTTCAGTGCCTTCAGCTTCAGGTTTGCTGGCATCTTTAAATTCTTTAACGCCGCGTCCTAAGCCTTTCATTAACTCAGGGATTTTTTTACCGCCAAATAATAAAAGTACAATTATTAAAACAATAATAATTTCCGAAGGACCCATTCCTAAAATACCCAATATAAATAATGCTATCATGTTAATTAATTTAGGGTACAAAGTTACGAAATTGTTTGAGATATAAAAAATAACTCTTTTTTTAACACAGAGGCGAAGAGGATATGGGTCACAGAGTTTTATTTAACTTCATTTTCTGTGTGTTTAAAAATTATTTCTTACAGTAAATATCCGACTTTTCGAGGGGTTGTTTTTGATTCAGATCAATATCATTAAAGCTTTTTGTAGCGCCCCATTTAAAAAAGCGTTCAAAAAAAGGCAATAGCTTACTGTTTTTTATTTGCTCATAAAAGTAAACTTCGTGTTCTTTTTCTTTAATTCCCATATCATAAAGTATTTTGTTGTGTTGGGTAATGCCTAATTCGTTAAACCAAATTTTTAATCTAAAATACTCGCAAACATTACCACTTTCCAATCTTCCGGCAAAATAAAAAGGCATAAACCAGCCAATAACAAAACAACTAATGCTAATTATTTTACCTACAATGTGAAAACGAATCTCATAATACTTTGAAGGTTTTATACTGTATTGATTCATTATTATAAGTACTTCGTGGCGATGTCCCCATTCATCATCCTCAATTTGTTTAATGGCAATTTTTTCGGTTTTATTTTTAACGGATTTTGCATGGCCTTGGTAAGCAAAAGCGGCAGCCTTTTCGGCAGAATAAGCCGTTTTAAGTAATTTAATTATTGCTGGGGTTATATTTTGCAAAGTTTCTTTTAACGGATTAAAGTTAGAAATAAAAGTGATACTGAATTTCTGTTTTTACAATTTATTAATAATTCTGCAATTCGTTTCATTTGGTTTACCGTCACTCTATACTTGTTTCAGAGTCTAAACAATATGCCGACTCAAGAACTGAGATGCTGAATCTAGTTCAGTATGACGTTTACAATTTGGGTTTCTTAAATAAAACAATTTTACACATTCAAAATTCCTGCTTACATTTAAGCCGCAATGGCATCGAATAACCACCCTCAAATTGAGTTTGAAATAAAACCGCAAAGTAAATTTAGTATTGGTTTAAAGGAACTTTGGGAATACCGCGAGTTGTTTTATTTTTTTACCTTACGCGATATAAAAGTAAAATACAAACAAACCGTTTTAGGCTTTTTATGGGCAGTATTACAACCTTTGACTATGGCACTTTTGTTTTCGTTTTTTATTGGCAAGGCAATTACTAATTATACCAATATGCAAACGCCTTATGTTGTATTTGCGTTAAGCGGTTTGGTATTATGGGGTATTTTTAGCAGTGGTATTAATAATGCGGGTAATAGCATGGTAAGTAACGCTAACATTATCAAAAAAATTTATTTTCCGCGCTTGATAATACCAATATCGGCAGTACTTGTAGGGGTATTTGATTTTTTTATGGCATTTATTGTTTTTATTATTTTTTGTTTTTTTAATCATGTTGCGTTTAGTTGGCAGTCTGTTATTTATTTTCCTGTTGCGGTTGTTTTAACCAGTATAGCTACGTTTGGCATTGGTACTTTTTTAGCCGCGTTAAATGTAAAGTATCGCGATTTTAGGTACATCATTCCTTTTTTAGTACAATTTTTGTTGTTTTTAACGCCTGTAATTTATCCTATAACTATTACATCTAATATTTATTTAAAAGCATTAATGGCTCTAAATCCCATGACAGCGCCTTTAGATTTGTTTAGAGCGGGTATTGGCGTTGGTCATATAAATATAATGATTGACGGGTTGAGCGTATTATCTTCTTTAATATTGTTTTTGGTTGGCTTGGTTTATTTCAGAAAAACCGAGGCTTACTTTGCTGATTTGGCTTAGGTTTTTTTAGTGATACATAACGAAGATCCTTCGACTTCGCTCAAGAAGACATAGGTGAAGCAACAGCAATAAAATTCTGATTTTTAAGATGCTCACGATTATATAGCATTGGTAAATTTGTTTGCAAATCTATAAGCTGACCTCCGGCTTGTTCAACAATGCATTGTCCGGCAGCTGTGTCCCACTCCATAGTAGTGCCGTAGCGCGGGTACTCGTTTGCTTTTCCTTCGGCCACCCAGCACATTTTTATACTGCTACCAACGTTTATTGTTTCAATTATAGGATATTGCAATTTTAATTTTTCAATATGCGCGTATATTTCTTTACTTAAATGCGAGCGGCTAGCGACCACAGTATAATTAAGTGGCAAGCTTTTTAAAGGAAGTGTTTTTGCTTTAGAGATTAACCCATCAACAATGTTAATGCCTGAATTTAATATAGCCAACACGTCGTGTTTATCTACTTTAAAACTACCTAAACCTTTACAGGCAAAATATAAATCTTTAAAAACCGGACAATAAATAATGCCAATAACAGGTTGTTGATTTTCAACAAGAGCAACGTTTACTGTAAATTCGCCGTTACGTTTTACAAATTCTTTGGTGCCGTCTAACGGATCTACAATCCAAATGTGTTTCCAGTTTTTACGAATAGAATAATCAAACAGTTCGCCCTCTTCACTTAAAACCGGAATATTTGTTGAAGCTAAATTTTTTATAATAGAATCGCTAGCAATTTTGTCAGCAGCAGTTACAGGAGTATCATCTACTTTAGTTTCAACTAAAAAATTAGTGTCGTAAATTTTTAAAATTTCGTTTCCTGCAATTATGGAAGCGTTAATAGCTAAATTTAATAAGGGTTTATAATCCATTAAATTGGTTGTTTAATATTTTATTAATTTCATTCGAGCGGTCTAATATCATGGTATGCGAGCCGCCTTCAACTCTTTCACACTCAACAATATATTTTTGTAATAAAAGCCTATCCGCAGTTCCGTGAATTCTTATAAAATATGATTCAGATATTTTTCTATCCCAATTAATTATATAATTGATACAATGAGAAAGATAATGCTCTTTCATTTCAAACAGCATTTCGTAAATAATTTTATTTTGAGAGGATGTTTTTAATTTTAGCTTAGCTAAAAATTTAAAAAAATTATCTGAAACTAATTTATGTACAGGAATAATTCTCAAAAACTTTAGTAATACAGGAAATTCAGAAATATCTTTACACGATGAAATTAAAACAACCTTATCGGTTTTAATTTGATTCGTCAATTCAGAGCATATCATTCCTCCAAACGAAACGCCTATTAGATTTACAGGATAAGAGCAATCTATCTGTTCAATAAATTTTGATGAATAATCTCTTAAAGTGAACCCGGGCAAAGTTGTAGGCCAATCTAAAATCTTTAATTCATAATTTGGAATTTTAATGTTTTTAAATAAATCTTTTGTAGTTCCTAAACCGGGAATAGCGTAAATCGTCTTCAAAATTATTTTTTCGCTGTTTGCTTTGATAATAATTTACTTCGTTCGTTCATCTCCAACATTGCAGCTAAAATTAATTGCGAATAATTTTGTGAAGCATTTTTAAATTTTGCGGTACTTGCGTGCCATAAATTGTATATTAAATTAATATCGCCTTGTTTAGGCCTAAAACTATACAAAGCTTTTTCAACATTGTATGAACCCGCGTGATAAACGTGCATTACCAATAATTTAAACCACAACTCATTTTCGTTTTGGTTAATAATATGTAACGAGTCTAAAATTTGATGTGCTTTAGGTATACATATTTTTTTAATTAAACTACTAGCTGCATAAGCACTTCGCTCAAAGTCTGCACGCTCATCTATTTGTTTATTTACTTTTAATCCAAATAGGCGGGCCACTTCTTTCATTAATTGAAACGAGCCGTAAGCGCCGGCATTGCTTTTTTGTAATTTATTCGGGCTTTCAATTAATAAAATGGCTTGCGCATACCAAGGGTCTACTCCATTTTCAATAAAGCAATGAATGCCTTTATTAAAATTTTGCGAAGTCTTATTAAAGTCATAAAAAAATTTTTTGCCTGTTGTAAGTAATATTTTGTTGGTTGAATCTAATTGTTTTACAAAGCGGACACTATCTTTATAAATGCTTCTAATTGAGTCGTTTCTTAAAGCCCAACTTTTTACATTCACTTTGTGCAATACTTCGCGCGACGAGGCAATATTTACCAGGGCGCTGTCTTCGTGCAACATCATTATGTGTCGCCAAAATTTAACTTGGGCAACTGTATCTATTCGTAAATTATATAAATCGCTATCAAACACATAATTTTCGTTTAAAACTGTTTGGGGGTTAATAACGCCAATTACTTTAGAGCATAAATCTGTAGAACAATTTAATTTTGCGATAGAATCTTTATTTATAAAAGTTTTTGCCAGAGATTCTTGCTTTACACCTGTATTTGCAGAATTTTGACAGGAGTAAAAAAATATCGTAAAAAGCAATAAAAAACGCATACTTAAAAGTAACAATAATGTGTTTAATAAAATTGAAACTTAAGTTAATTTATAATAATTAATTGTTAATAGTTTTTATTATTTTTTCAACCTCAGCAAAGGGATTAATTATTTCTATGGAATTGAGCGCGACTAATTTTTTTTCAATAAAATGTGTTTCATAATAGTGGGAAATTATTTTTGAATCGAGTAGTTCTTTAACTAACTCAAATTGCTGTAGTTTACGTTTTGTGAAAAAATAATTATTAAGAGTGGTAAAATTTTTATATTCTAAAATTAATTTATAAACCTCTGTAATACCTTTATTTATAGTACTTGAGCAAGTTAAAACTTTTGGAATCCAATCACTTTCGGTTGGTGGAAATAAATGCAAGGCGTGAGCATATTCGGCCCTCGCTAATTTTGCTTTTTCAATATTTGCGCCATCAGCTTTTGTAATTACAAGTGCATCCGCCATTTCCATAATGCCACGTTTAATGCCTTGTAATTCATCGCCCGCACCAGCTAACATTAGCAATAAAAAAAAGTCTGTAAGCTTACTTACCATTGTTTCGCTTTGCCCAACACCAACTGTTTCTATAATAATGAAATTAAAGCCGGCAGCTTCGCACAGTAAAATGGTTTCGTAAGTGGCTTTTGCAACGCCTCCTAACGTGCCGCTGCTTGGCGAGGGACGGATAAATACATTTGGCAAAGTGGATAACTCTTCCATACGGGTTTTATCACCTAAAATGCTTCCTTTACTTTTACTGCTGCTGGGGTCTATTGCTAACACTGCCAATTTATGCCCGTTTGCAATTAGTTCTTTGCCAAAACTCTCAATAAAAGTGCTTTTACCTACACCCGGCACACCGGTAATACCTAGGCGAAAGGAGTTTCCTGATTTAGAAATCACGCCTTCAATTATTTGTTGCGCTAATTTTTGATGAGCAGTATTTGTAGATTCTACGAGTGTTATAGCGCGACTTAAAATTGCAATATTATTTTGCAAAATGCCATCAATGTAAAATTCTGGCGGTTGGTTATTTAAATTTGTGTTCAATAATACTACATTACATTTTTTAAAAAATACTTACGTACTGCTCATTGTAAAATTGTCCTGTCATTCCGCACTCGATGCGGAATCTCAGCACCAAAAATTATATAAAAACGGAGATGCTGAATCAAGTTCAGCATGACCTTTAAATTTATTTGTTTTGTGTAACATTACTCAAATCGTAAATGTTTAACCGAAATACCTTTGTTTTGCAACTCTTTTAACGCATCAATTCCAATTTGTAAATGGTTAATTACATAATCTGCAGAAACTTTTTTATCGCTTTCTTCAGTTTTAACACCTTCGGGTATCATGGGCTGGTCGCTTACCAGTAACAATGCGCCCACAGGTATTTCGTTGTGAAAGCCAACACTAAAAATAGTGGCGGTTTCCATATCAATAGCCATGGCACGCACTTCACGCAAATAATCTTTAAATTTTTCATCGTGCTCCCACACCCGGCGATTAGTTGTGTAAACCGTACCTGTCCAGTAATCCAGACCTTTTAAACGTATAGTATATGAAATAGCTTTTTGTAAATTAAACGAGGGTAGGGCAGGTACCTCTAAAGGCAAATAATCGTTACTTGTTCCCTCGCCTCTTATAGCAGCAATGGGTAATATTAAATCGCCAATTTGGTTTTTCTTTTTTAGTCCGCCACATTTACCTAAAAATAAAACTGCTTTAGGTTGTATGGCCGTTAACAAATCCATAATAGTAGCCGCCATGGCGCTACCCATACTAAAATTAATAATTGTAATGCCCGCATGCGTGGCGGTTTGCATGGGCCTATCTAAGCCTTCTATTGCAACGCTATTTAAATCGGCAAACATTTTTACATAGCTGCCAAAGTTGGTTAATAAAATATAAGAGCCAAAATCTTCTAATTTTTTACCGGTGTAGCGTGGTAGCCAGTTGTTTACAATTTCTTCTTTAGTTTTCATTTATTATTTTTTCTTGTTGTACAATTTTAATATCGCCCTTCTTTTTTAGCGCGTAAATGCTCTCCGTGTAATTTCCAGACCCTTAAAACTTTATCGGTAATTATTTTTACATCTATTTTAAATGAGGGGCAACAACAATTTAAGTCAATTTCTTCATTATCAGTATTAACATTAATTTCTGGTAATTTATTGTGAATAGGACATTTTATGCCTTTAGTGGCTTCTATAACTTTGTCGTTTAAGGATTTTGAGGTTTTTTTCAATTAAAAATTTTAAACCAAATTTAAGTTTAAAAAAACTAGTGTGCAATTAATAAAAATGTATGAATTATTTTTTTGAACCGCGTTTTAAAAACACAGCACATATAAAGGAACTGGTTAAACCAATTAGCATAAACGAAAACAACTTTCCTGTAGTTGCTTTAAATGCTGATGTTTCTGATAATTGAATTTGTTCTGAAATTATTTTTTGGTAATCTTCTGTTTTTATTTTTGGATTAGATTTTAAAAACGCCATAAATTGTTCGCTTTTATAATATTCGATAGCTAATAATTTTCCTTTCCACTCAAATTCAATATAATTATACACACTTAAAATTACCGCACTAATCGCAAAAATAGTAAGTGCAATGCGCATAGCTTCTTTACCGGCAATAATGCCATAATTATCTCTATCGCGAATGTTTTTTATACCAATAATATAAAACGGAATAATTAAAAATACTGTGGTAACATGCGCAAAATAAAAACCAAATTTTGTAAAATAGTAACCCCCCAATAAAATAACAAGTTTAAAGGCTATAACAAATACGCTATAGGCTAATCCATATATAAGGGCTTTTTTGTTCATCTTTTAAATAGTTTTACTCCTGACAGGTTTACTCAAATAAATTGGAGAAACCTGTCAGGGATTAAATAACTACCCATTCATACTAATTAAAAATTCTTCGTTAGATTGACTACGACGTAATCTTTCTAATAAAAATTCCATAGCTTCTTGAGGGTTCATATCGCCTAAATGCTTGCGCAATAACCATAGGCGACTTAATGTTTCCTTATCAATTAATAAATCGTCGCGGCGAGTAGATGAGCCTAATAAATCAATGGCAGGGTAAATACGTTTGTTAGATAATTTTCTATCTAACTGCAACTCCATATTACCGGTACCTTTAAATTCTTCAAAAATAACTTCATCCATTTTGCTACCCGTTTCAGTTAAAGCAGTAGCTAAAATTGTTAACGAACCACCGCCTTCAATTTTACGCGCGGCACCAAAAAAACGTTTTGGTTTGTGAAGCGCGTTTGCATCTACACCACCTGTTAATACCTTGCCACTTGCTGGCGAAACGGTATTGTATGCACGAGCTAAACGCGTAATACTATCTAATAAAACAACTACATCGTGTCCGCATTCTACTAAGCGCTTGCTTTTTTCTAAAACAATATTTGCAATTTTTACGTGTTTTTCGGCAGGCTCATCAAAGGTACTTGATATTACTTCGGCTTTAACGCTACGAGCCATATCGGTAACCTCTTCCGGACGTTCATCTATTAACAAAATAATTAAATATACTTCGGGATGGTTATAGGCAATAGCATTTGCCACATCTTTTAATAATACCGTTTTACCTGTTTTTGGTTGTGCAACAATTAAACCGCGTTGCCCTTTACCAATTGGGGCAAACATATCCATAACGCGCATACTCATATTTTCTTGAGGATGGCCGGTTAGTTTTAATTTTTCGTAAGGAAATAACGGTGTTAAATATTCAAACATAACACGGTCGCGTACAAAACCAGGTTCGCGTCCATTTATTTGATCCACTTTAATTAATGGAAAATATTTTTCGCCCTCTTTTGGCGGACGAACACCGCCGGTAACCAAATCGCCTGGACGTAAGCCAAATAATTTTATTTGCGATTGCGATACGTAAACGTCATCGGGTGAATTTAAATAATTGTAATCTGAACTTCTTAAAAAACCATAACCATCGGGCATAGTTTCTAAAACGCCGGTAACTAAAACAATATTATCAAAGTTATAATGTACCTTTTCGGGTTTTTTTATTTCAACAGGTTCGTCAATAGGCATGCCTGTTGCGGAGTTTTCGTCGGAGGTATGTTCTTCTGCAGTATGTTCCTCATTTTGATGAGTTTCTTTTTCTGTTTCCCCTAAATCCTCGCTAAATGAAGGTGTTTTAGTACCATCCGTTTTTGTTTCTTCGGCAATTGGCGTAATTTGCTCAGTATGGTGTTCGTCGTCGTTATTCACAGTATGGCTTTCAGAAACATTTTCTTCAGTCATAGGGTCTAACTTAACTTTACGCGGACGTTTTTCTTTTTGATCTTTGGGTAATTTAGCCTCTTTTACCATTTCTTTTTTAGGAAATTGTTCTACCAATTTAGCCGCTAATTCGGTATTTGCAGTTTGCGCATCAACAATTTGTAACACTAAATCGGCTTTGGCTAAGCCTTTGGCATCAATTGATAAAGCGGTTGCAATTTCTTTTAATTCGGGCAATGAACGCCCGCTTAAATCCATAACTTCAAACATAGATTATAGTATAAATTAATACAAGTATTTTAATTTAATTTTAATATTTTTTTGTTGATTGTTTTACTACCAGAAAATGTAGTTAAAAGATAACGTTACAAAACTAGGCAATTTTATTTGAATACAAAAATTTTATTTTGAGCGTTATTTTGCCACTAAATTCAAAATTTTTGTAGAATATATTTTATAGATTTTTTTGTTTAAGAACAAGAAAATACATTTTGACTTTATACCAATTTTTGGTATATTTGTTTACAAATTTTATTAAAATGAGTAAAAACACCTCGATATTATTAGGCGACTATTTTGAAAATTATATTAACGAAAAAATTTCCTCCGGAAAATACTCATCGGTAAGCGAAGTAATTAGAAACGCATTACGCTTATTAGAAACTGAAGAAAACAAAACTAAAGTGTTAATTAACGAATTAAAAACTGGAGAAAAAAGTGGGCTAATTAAAAATTTTGATAGAACTAAAAACTTAAAAAAACTTCATACAAAACACTTAAGTAAATGAATTACCAAATAAGTGTAAAAGCAAATGAAGATATTGAGGCTATTTGGCTATACACATTTGAAAATTGGGGGCAAGAGCAAGCAGATAGATATTATAATTTAATTTTAAATGAAATAGAATATATAGCCGAAAATTTTGAAAGTGGAAAATCGATGGAGTTTTTAAGAAAAGGTTACAGAGCAACCAAAGTAAAATCTCACTTAATTTTTTATAAAAAAAACAAAAAAAACACTGTAGAAATTATTAGAGTTTTGCATCAAAAAATGGATGTGGAGAGTAGATTATTTTAATTTTCCTGTAACTGGAATGGAAGAATCAACGATTTGCAAATCTAATTCATCTACCCAAATTTGACCTAATCCATGAAGTGCAACCCCAACAATAATATTATATGCTTCATTAGGAACATCTAAAACTATTTCAAATTTTTTCCAATCGGTAGTTCGTATAATTCGCCTATCTTCCATATAATCGTGGCACAATACTTTGTACTGGCTTTGCTCAGTAATATTAATAAAGAAAGCACTCCACCCAGATAATTCGTTTGACTTTATGTAACCGGAGAATTTAATTCGTTTACCTAAATAATTTTTTGCCGGGATAATATTAATAAAATCGCAATGGCTTTTAATCGTGGCATTTTTAATTGATTTAATCTTTATGACATTAGGATGTAAAGTATTTTTTATACTGTCTCGTTCTGACTTAATTAAATAAGTTACTAATTCTTTTTCATGTTTTTGCCAATAATACGCAAATAAGTAATTATTTAAGTTTATTTTTTGTAATAATATATTCCAGCGCTTATCTTTATGTAATGTATTAAAGGCTTTTTCAGTTAAAGTTATTTCGTAGTCTGAAAAATAAAGTTTATTTGCTATTTTTTCTAAATTCAAAAATGCACTATCAGTATAGTTTGCTAATGCCCAGCTTCGAGCAGCATTATATCTATCAGGCGAAAACCCTTTATTCTCAAAAGATTTAAATGCAGAGTCAAAAGTGAAAGCGGAATTTTTATATTCTTTTATATTATATAAAGAATCGGCTTTTTTTATTAATAAATGGTATTTTTTTGGAGGTTTTTGACAATAAAAATAATATCCAAAAAGTAAAAATAATATTAGTAAAAAAACTTCATTTTATTAAATATTTACAATTACTCCACCCAGCTTTTATAATATTTTCCATCATCAATAGCCATAGCTTCTTCGGTAACCATTAGTGGTTTAAAGGTGTCAATCATTACCGCTAATTCTAAGGTATCTTTATGTCCTATGCTGCGTTCCATTGCACCGGGTGCAGGTCCGTGTGGTATACCTTTGGGATGCAACGTAATATGTCCTTGCTCGATATTGTTGCGGCTCATAAAATCGCCATCAACGTAATATAATACTTCATCGCTATCAATGTTGCTATGATTGTAAGGTGCGGGTATAGCCAACGGGTGGTAATCGTATAAACGCGGACAAAAGCTGCACACTACAAAAGCAGCAGTTTCAAAGGTTTGGTGCACCGGTGGTGGCTGATGCACACGACCCGTAATAGGCTCAAAATTATGAATAGAAAATCCCCATGGAAAATTGTAACCGTCCCAACCCACAACGTCAAAAGGATGTGTGGCATAAATTAGTTCATGCATCATACCTTCTTTTTTCACCTTTATTAAAAAATCACCTTTTTGGTCATGTGTTTCTAATTCAGTTGGTAATTTATAATCGCGTTCACAAAACGGGCTATGTTCTAATAACTGGCCCTGGTTGTTTTTATAGCGTTTTGGGGTATAGTAGGGGCTATAACTTTCGCAAAATAACAAACGGTTATCAGTAGTTTCAAAATGTAATTGGTAAATCATCCCACGAGGAATAATTAAATAATCGCCATACTCAAAATTTATATTGCCCATAAACGTTTTTAAAACACCTTTGCCTTTGTGTACAAATATTAGTTCGTCGGCATCGGCATTTTTATAAAAGTAAGTGGTTTGGCTTTTGGTAGGTGCAGCAAGACTGATTATGCAATCGCTATTCAACAATAAGGGTTTACGGCTTTCCAAAACATCTTCTACAGGTTTTATGTCGAAGCCTTTTAATAATAAAGCTTTAATGTTTTTACCAATTGCAATTTTTGGTTCAACGCTATAACTTTTTAAAATTTCTTTTACTTGTGTTGGGCGGTGAGTGTGGTACAATAGTGATGCCATACCATGAAAGCCCTCGGTACCAAATAATTGTTCGTAATAAAAATTACCGCTATCAGATTTAAAAATTGTATGGCGCTTTTGAGGAATTTTTCCTAGGTGATGGTAGATTGGCATTGTAGTTGTATTAAATTATTTTATAATATATTTTAATTTTGGATTTCTATTTGTATTAAATACAGAAAGTATATTTGTTTTTTTGTTTAATTCATCAAATTAATAGATAATAAAATAAGGGAATTTCGTAACAAGTGCTTCCCTAAAATTTTTATTTTTAATTGGAAATAAAAACGGGTTTTGTTCAATTAAATCAATAACTTTTCGAATACCTATCATAAATTCGTTGCCTAAATCTTTTCTTGAATGCCCATACCATTGCACAGAAGCAATAAATTCCTTTTCTGCGTTTGGATGAAAATTAACAGAATAATTACCTTGCATTATTTATTTTATTTACAACCGACTTTGCCTTTGCAAAAACTTGTGTTTTGGTTTTAGTTTTTATTTTGTTTGTTTCAATATCATTGGCACGTTTCTGCATTTCGAGCGAAAATTCATTTGTCCAAATTCCGTTTTTTTGATTAATACTTTCTTCTAATAGGCTATAAATTGGCTTTGCCTTTTTTTCATCAACAAAATGAATGTTTTCTGCAATTTTTTGTCGAATTGTATTTGTTGTCATTATTACTTAATTTTTAGAATTTACTTTTAAAGTTACATTATTTTTTAATATTTCGGCAAGGTTGGGCCTTAATCTGCTTTTATAAACAGCTAAACATTCCGGTCCGTTTTTTACTCGCCCTTTTCTTAAAGCTCGCTGTTCTTCAATAGGTAAAGCTACAATATCTAAACATTCAGGCGTGCAACAACCGTTCATTTTTTTGGCACACGTACCACATTGTATAAATAATAAATGGCAATCGTCGTTTTTACAATTTACATGCGTATCGCATGGTTTACCGCATTGATGGCAATCACTTAAAACGTCGTCCGTTATGCGTTCGCCAATCCGTTCATCAAACACAAAATTTATTCCTTTAAACTTGCTTTCTAAACCTTGTTCTTTAATCTCTTTAGCATATTGTATAATGCCACCTTGTAAATGATTTACGTCTTTAAAACCATGGTGTTTAAAATAAGCACTGGCTTTTTCGCAGCGAATACCACCGGTACAATACATCACTATTTTTTTATCTTCCTGCCCCTTTAAATGGTCGATTACCAAAGGCAACTCTTCTCTAAAGGTGTCGGCATCAGGACAAAAAGCACGATCAAATTTACCAACTTCACTTTCGTAATGATTACGCATATCAATTACCAGTGTGTTTTCATCTTCAATGGCTTTGTTAAATTCAACAGCATTTAAATATTTTCCTGTATTGGCGGGATCAAAAGTCGTGTCATGGATGCCGTCACTAACAATTTTAGCGCGAACTTTTACAATTAATTTGTAAAACGATTTTCCGTTACCATCTACCGCAAATTTAAATGGCACATTGTTAAAACTGGGCAAAGAGTAAACATAATTCACAAAATCATCCCATTGGCTTTCGGGTACGCTCATTTGAGCGTTAATGCCTTCGTGAGCAAGGTAAATTCTACCAAAACAGTTCAACTCCGCCCATTTTTTAAATAACTCGTTTCGTAAATCATTGGGGTTTTTAATGTTTACATATTTGTAAAACGAAATGGTTTTACGAGCAATGCTTTCTTCTTTTAAGCGTTGCTTTAAAATGTTTTTATCTATTCTGTTTCTTAATTCGGCCATAAAATAATAGATATAATTGCAGGTTATACTATCAATTTAATTTTTGATTTTTAAATCAAAAAATATTAATTACGTTTGCAAAGGTACAAATTGTTTTACTTTTAATTTCTGATTTAAATCATGTCTAACACTACTGAAAAAATATTAATAATAGGCGCCGGAGGACAAATAGGTATTGAATTGACCGAAAACCTATCTAAAATTTATAGGAATGAGAATGTGGTTCCTAGCGATTTAAAAGAAAATACCTCCTTTAAAAATAATCCTTATGAACAATTAGACGCCTTAGATAAAAACAAACTATTTGAAATTGTAAAAAAACATGGTATTACTCAAATATATCATTTGGCAGCAATGCTTAGCGCTACTGGCGAGCAAAACCCAATGTTTGCATGGAAATTAAATATGGAAAGCTTGTTTCATGTGTTGGATTTAGCTAAAGAAAAACACATTAAACAAATTTACTGGCCCAGTAGTATTGCCGTATTTGGCCCTACAACGCCACAACATAATACGCCTCAATATACTGTTATGGAACCAAGTACTATTTACGGTATAAGTAAACAAGCCGGCGAACGCTGGTGTGAGTGGTACTTTAATAAATTTAATGTTGATGTGCGGAGTTTACGTTACCCCGGTTTAATAGGTTGGAAAAGTGCACCCGGTGGTGGCACCACGGATTACGCAGTACATATTTTTCATGAAGCATTAAAAAAAGGAACTTACGAATGTTTTTTAGCAGAAGATACTGCCTTACCTATGATGCATATGGAAGATGCCATTCGCGCAACTATTGAATTAATGCAAGTTTCTGCAGAAAAAGTTAAAATTCGCGGAAGTTACAATTTAGCAGGAATTAGTTTTACGCCAAAACAGATTGCTGATGAAATAAAAAAACATATTTCTAATTTTGCAATAACTTACAAACCCGATTTTAGACAAGCAATTGCAGATAGCTGGCCAAAAAGTATTAACGATGAAAACGCTAAACAAGATTGGGGCTGGAAAGAAAAGTATGATTTATCAGAGCTTGTAGAAAATATGCTTACCAATCTTAAAACTTTAAAAGCAATCTAATTTGAAATATAATAATTATAATTTTTTATTAATTGTAATTATTTTACTTTTTTCAATTAGAATTAAGTCACAATCTGTTTACAAAGGCGACATTGCTTTAAATGTAAACATAGGAACTCCCCATTTATTTAAAGGTATTATAAAAGTAGCAGCTAACAGTTCAATATTTAAACAAAATTTTGATGGTATAATCGAAATATCTTCCATTAAAGGCATTAATCCCATTGCTGTAAAGGCTGAGTATGGCTTTGATAAACTGTTTACACTTGGGCTTAATTATTCTTTTTGGAATATTAGTTTAAATGTGGAAGACCATTATAACTCTCAAAAAATAAGCTATGGCTCAATATATGAAGACAGTGTTGATATATATAAAATTAATATTTCCAGTAAATCCTTAGGCATTCGTCCTGTTTTTCACTTTCCTATTAAGAGTTATAAAAATGACATTTATGTTGGAGTAGGTTTAGGAATTACAAAAAACAACCTTAAAATTAGTTTCAATAGCACAGATGTTGGTCGTTTTGCAAAAAACTTTAATAAAGAACTACAATATGACCTTTCCTTGCCCGGAGGAGTTTATTTTGCCCCTAGCATTGGTTATCGGCATTATTTTAATCCTTTTTTTGGTTTAAATTTTGAACTAGGCTATGAAAAAGGAGCAATACTTCAGGGTGGTCTTATATTTAGGTTTAACCATTACCAAACGGTGCGCGATAAACACTAAAACGATTAAAAGTTGTATTTAATTCCCGCCAATTTTCATACCCTTTAAAATTTGAAATATTTTTTTAAATTTGTTAATGAAGCAACTTAAAAAATACGAAATACTTTGTTTATTTTCTATTTTAATTTGTTCTTGTGATTATAAATTTTCGTTGCAAAAACGAAAATACACTAAAGGTTTTTTTATTGCATCTTCGACCAATAAAAATAATTTTGAAAAATACACAAATGAAATTTCTTACACAAAAAAAAAAGAACCAAAAGATATTTTAGATATTGAAGTTGTTAAAGGTAATCTGCCTCATAAAACCGACTGTAAACTGCTTTTAAATTCAATTTTCGAACCACCTACTTTAAACAAACATTACATACCTAACGGAAAAATAAATAAGAATAAACAATTTTTTTTAAGTGTAAATAATAAAAAGAAGAGTCAAAAGAAAGATCAAAAAAATAAGGACGGAATATTAGAAGTTTTTGAAAATATTTATCTTGCGTACTTATTTATTTTGGCTTTAATCGCTTTAGCTTACATATCTTTTTTAATATTTTCATTTTACCCCTTTTTGCAGGCACTTTTAATTATACTTGTTATAATTATTGCACTAGTTTTGTTGGCAGGTTTGGGAAAAGCTCTTAGAACAGGATTTTAACTAAATAATTTTAGCTGAACTTTTTACACAAACGGTTTGTTATTAATTTGTTTATTACCTAATATTATAACGCTTATATATTTAAAAATGAAAAAATTATCACTCCTTTTATTCTTCTTAGTATCTTTTTTGACATCTGTAAAAGCTCAAAAATGGTCTGAAATGATGCAAAATCCTAATGCTAATTTTTATGATATAGTAAAAGAGTTTGACGACTATTGGAAAGATAAGTCTTATGAACGTGGGCAAGGTTATAAGGCATTTAAACGCTGGCAGTGGTTTATGGAACCTCGTGTTTATCCAACAGGAGATTTAAAATTTGCCTCGCGAGGTTATGCTTTAGAAAAGTATAACGAATTTTTACAAGAAAATTCTCAATTTAAAACTATGGCTACAGCGGCAATTTCTGCAACTACGGCTAATTGGAGTGCTTTGGGCCCATTTGGTTCGCCTACTGGTGGCGATGCAGGACGTTTACAGTGTATTGCTTTAAAACCAGGTGACCCAAATACAATTTACGCAGGTACAGCTGCCGGAGGATTTTGGATAAGTAATAACGGCGGTGTAAGTTATACTACTACCACCGACCAAATAGGTTCATTAGGCGTGTCGGATATAGCGGCGCACCCTACAAATACAAATGTTATTTATATTTCTACCGGTGATAAAGATGCCGGCGATACTTATGCCACTGGGGTTTTAAAATCAATAAATGGTGGTTTAACATGGAATGCTACAGGTTTAGTTTGGACAACCTCACAACAACGTCGTATCTACCGCTTGTTAATAAATCCTGTTAATCCAAATACTTTAATTGCTGCAACAAGTAATGGTATATATCGCTCGCTAAATGCAGGAACAACATGGAGTCAAATTATAAGCGGCACTTTTGTAGATGCAGAATATCGCCCGGGAGATACAACAACAGTATATGCAGTTTCCGGTGGCAGTTTTTATCGCTCAACAAATGGTGGCGCAAGTTATTTAGTAATTACAATTGCCGGCTCATTAAATAGCAACCGTTTGTCTCTTGCAGTTACTCCTGCCAATTCTAATGCTGTGTATATTTTAGTAAGTAATACCACTAATGGTTTTGGCGGTTTATACCGTTCAACAAACGCGGGTTCAACATATAGTTTAATGAGCAATAGCCCTAATATTTTCGATTGGGGTTCAACACCAACTGGTAATAGCGGACAAGGATGGTATGATATAGCAATAGACGCTTCTCCAACCAGTTCTAACGAAATAACTGCTGGTGGTGTAAATACGTGGAAATCAACAAACGGCGGTAGTACGTGGGTATTAAATACACATTGGTATGGTGGTGGTGGTAAACCTTATGTACACGCAGATTTACATTGTGTTTTATATACTAGCGGTACAACCTGTTATTTAGGTACTGATGGCGGTATTGCCAGAACTACAAATAGCGGAAGCACCTGGACAACTATAAACGGTTTAATGAATATTGCTCAAATATATAAACTAGGTCTTTCTGCAAGTAACGCTGGCAGAATTGTTACGGGTCATCAAGATAATGGTAGCAACTTATCTAATGGCACTGCTTGGAGCGAAATATATGGTGGCGATGGTTGCGATTGTTTTATTGATTGGGGAAATAATAATACCATCATTGTTTCTTATGTTAATGGAGACTTTAACCGTAGTACAAACGGGGGAAGTAGTTGGACGAACATTGTTACAGGTTTAACGGGTTCCGCTGCATGGGTAGCACCAATTGTACAACATCCTACACAACAAAACACATATTATTGTGGCTATAACCACGTTTTTAAATCTACAAATCAAGGCTCTACTTGGACACAGTTAGGCACTATTAATCAAATATTAGATGAAATAAAAATTGCCCCATCTAATACAAATATTATTTTTGCTACCTCAACAAGTGGTGTTTGGAAAACGTTAAACGGTGGCACATCCTGGTCTAACGTTACAGGTACAATTCCTACAGGTTCAGGTCAAATAACAGATTTAGCAATCGATAACTTAAACCCTAACAATGTATATGTAACGCTTTCGGGTTATTCATCAGGCAACAAAGTGTTTTACTCAAGTAACGGAGGCTCTACCTGGACAAACTATTCAACAGGATTACCCAATATACCAACTAATTGTATTTTATACACAAATAATAGCGCACAAGCTTTATATGTTGGTACAGATGTTGGTGTTTATTATCGCGAAGCAAGTATGACAAATTGGATACCTTATTTTACTGGACTTCCAAACATTATAGTAAATGACATGGAAATTTATTACCCAACGGGCAAATTGCGCGCAGCCACTTATGCCCGTGGAGTTTGGGAAACAAATTTATTCAGCAACCCGTCTTCTGCGCCGTCTGCAGCATTTAGTACTGCATTTTCGCCTGGTTGTGTAAGTACAGCGCTTCAGTTTAACGATTTATCGGCAAACACACCTACTTCTTGGAGTTGGAGTTTTCCGGGTGGTAGCCCTGCTACTTCAACAGTTCAAAACCCGAATGTAACATATGCTTCAACAGGTGTTTATTCTGTAACGTTAATTTCAACAAACGGTAATGGCGCAAGTACACCTTACACAACTACTGTATCTATTGTAGGTTCGCCAACAGTCTCGCCAGTTCCGGCATCAGTATGTATAGGGCAAACAGGCTCTATTGGCGTTAACAGTAACGCAACTGTAGTAAACTGGCAAACTGGTCAGGTCGGGGCATTTGTAAATGTTACTAATACTGTAAATACGGTATATTCGTTTACTGCCTCATTGGGTGCTTGTAATACAACGGGCACATCAACTTTATTTGTAAATCCAACGCCAAATACACCATCTGTTATTATTGGGGCGGGCGTTTTATCAACAACTGTTGTTGCCTTAACATATCAGTGGTATTTAAATGGGTCGCCAATTGTTGGAGAAACATCAAGTACAATTACTCCTACACAAGATGGGTATTACAGTGTTTGGGTAGCAAATGGCAGTTGTATGGCCTCTTCAAACTCTATACAAATTATTTTAACAACTTTAAAAGAAACTGCTATTTTTAATAATATTGTTTTAGGACCAAATCCTACAAAAGATTTACTAACACTAACGTTTAATAGTACATTAACTGACGAAATATATTATGAAATTGAAAATAATTTAGGGCAAGTTGTTTTAAAATCTAAATTTAAAATTACAAATAACGAAACCAAAATAAACACACAAGGCTTAGCGCAAGGTGTATATTATTTAAAGTTAAAAAACGAAAACAAACAAGCATCTTACAAATTTATAAAGAATTAAAATGTAGAAGTATTCTAAATTATAATTACCGTTAAATCTGTATTTATTTTATTGATTATTTTTTGATGATTCACCTAAAAATGGTTAAACTTACAGTCTAAATTATAAATTAGATTTTATGGGTTCAGTTTCGTCGCCGTTAGATTATCTTCCAATAATTTTAATGTTTTTGGTCGCCTTAGGTTTTGTAGTAACCACAATGGTTGTATCGCACAAAATAGGTCCTAAAAAAAAATCAAAAATAAAATTAGATGTATTTGAGTGTGGTATTGAAGCGCAAGGCAATGCCCGCGTTCCGTTTGCCATTAAATACTTTTTAGTAGCCATATTATTTGTGTTGTTTGATGTTGAAGTTATTTTTATGTATCCTTGGGCAGTAAACTTTAGAGAACTAGGATTGTTAGGTGTAATAGAAATGTTTAGTTTTGTAGCCTTACTATTAGTGGGATTTTACTATATGTTGGCTAAAAAAGCTATTAAACATGAGGAATAAGTATTATATATTTTAAATAAAAATTTTTAATTTATAATCTATAATTTTAAATTTGAATTAAATGAGTAAAGAAATTATTAAACGTACAAAATTAGAAATGGCTAAAAGTCCGGAAGGACTTGAAGGTCCTGGTTTTTTTGCTACAAAATTAGAAGGCGTTATAGGACTTGCACGTGCAAATTCGCTTTGGCCATTACCTTTTGCAACGTCTTGTTGCGGTATAGAGTTTATGGCAACTATGGCAAGTAACTATGATTTGGCACGTTTTGGTAGCGAGCGCTTAAGCTTTAGTCCACGCCAAGCCGATATGCTAATGGTAATGGGGACTATTGCTAAAAAAATGGGACCAATTTTACGACAGGTTTATGAACAAATGGCAGAACCAAAATGGGTGCTATCTGTAGGGGCTTGTGCCAGTAGTGGCGGCATTTTTGATACTTACAGCGTATTGCAAGGAATAGATAGAATTATTCCGGTAGATGTTTATGTGCCAGGTTGCCCTCCGCGTCCCGAACAAATTATTGATGGCGTTTTAAAAATACAGGAATTAGCCAAAAATGAATCGTTGCGCCGAAGAGATTCTGCCGAATACAAACGATTATTAAATAGTTACGGAATAGAATAATACAATTAAAAAATGAGTGAATTATTAGATAAAGTAACTGAAAAAATAAACGCAAAACTACCTGATAGTATTGAGGTTGCAGAAATGCTCTACGATTTTCCGGTGTTTACAATCAAGCACGACAAAATACACGATGTATTAAAATTTTTAAAAGAAGATGAAGAACTGAATTTTCATTTTTTAACTGATTTAACAGGCATACAATCTGCTGATGAAAAACAGCTAGGCGTAATCTATCATTTACACAATATGCCTAAAAATTTTCGAATTCGTGTAAAAACATTTTTTGATATTACTAAACCCGAAATTCCTACAGCTACAAATATTTGGCTCGCTGCTAATTGGATGGAGCGCGAAACTTATGATTTTTTTGGCGTACGTTTTAAAGGTCATCCAAATTTAGTACGCATATTAAACGTTGACGAAATGGATATTTTTCCAATGCGTAAAGAATATCCGTTAGAAGACCAAAACCGCGACGATAAAAGTGATAAAATGTTTGGAAGATAATATTATGACGATTACAGTTGCTGACATAAAAACCAAAGTTGATTTGCCCGATGACATAAAATCATCTGCCGTTAAATTTTCTGAAGGAGAATATCTGTACGCAATCATAAAAAAAAATAATTTCAAAAAAACCTTAGAAACCGGTTTTGGCTTGGGGTTATCCGCTTGTCATATAATTACTGCAACTAACGCTATGCATGTTGGAATTGACCCTTTTCAATCGAACTATAATAGTACTGGATTAAAAAATGTTGAAAAACTAGGACTTAACAGCCTTTTAGAATTTTACGCCGACTATTCTCATAACGTTTTACCAAAGTTATTAAACGAAAAACGCACTTTCGATTTTATTTTTATTGATGGCGACCATAAATACGATGGTCAGTTTATAGATTTTTATTATGCGGATTTGTTGCTCGAAAAAAACGGGAACATCGTATTACACGATACCTGGATGCGAAGCACAGCTTATTTAGTACAATATATAAAAACAAATCGTAAAGATTACCAATTAGTAAAACAAGATTTAAGAAACATTGCTGTATTTAAAAAAGTAGGCATCGACAATCGCAATTGGCTATATTTTAAAGGTTTTGGAACTTCAAAATCTTATTTTACTCACAAAACAATTGCCTGGTTGCATAATACAAACGATTCATTTTTAAAACGTACAGTAATTAAATTAAAAGAAATTTTAAAGTAAATGGCTAAAAAAGAAACGATAGTTAATCCTGAAATAGAAGCCGAAGAAAAAGAGTATTCTACTCTTAACCTTGGCCCCACACACCCTGCCACGCATGGTATTTTTCAAAATATTTTAAAAATGGATGGCGAAATTATAATAGAAGCCACGCCAACCGTTGGCTATATCCATCGTGCTTTTGAAAAATTAGCAGAACGCCGTCCTTACAATCAAATAAAACCAATAACTGATCGTTTAAATTATTGTTCATCTCCTATTAACAATATTGGTTGGGATATGACCGTGGAAAAATTAATAGGTTGCACAGTGCCCAAGCGTGTAGATTATATGCGTGTAATTATAATGGAGTTAGCACGTATTGCCGATCATTTAATTTGTAACTCGGTTATTGGAGTTGATACCGGCGCTATGACAGGTTTTTTATACATATTTCAATGGCGCGAAAAAATTTATGAAATTTACGAGAGCATTTGTGGCGCACGGTTAACTACTAACATTGGGCGTATTGGAGGATTTGACAAAGAGTGGACAAAAGATACTTGGGATAGAATAGATAATTTTTTAAAAGAATATCCAAAAGCTTTACAAGAGTTTGCTAATTTATTAGAGAGAAATAAAATTTTTATGGATCGTACAATAAATTGCGGCCCAATTTCGGCAGAAATGGCCTTGAGTTATAGCTTTACTGGACCAAACTTGCGTGCAGCAGGCGTTGATTACGATGTACGTGTAATGAATCCATATTCATCATATCAAGATTTCAAATTTGATGTACCCATCGGGCAAAGTGGCGATACTTACGACCGTTTTATGGTTCGTCAACACGAAATGTGGAACTCGTTAGATATTATAAAGCAAGCCATTGCAAAAATGCCAAAAGATGAGCCTGTGCACGCTGATGTGCCCGACTTTTTTCTTCCACCAAAAGAAGATGTTTATAATAATATGGAAGCCTTAATTTATCATTTTAAAATTATTATGGGCGAAATGGATGTGCCTAAAGGGGAAGTATATCATTGTGTAGAAGGCGGTAACGGCGAACTTGGTTTTTATTTGGTAAGCGATGGTGGTAGAACACCATTCCGTTTACATTTTCGTAGGCCTTGTTTTATTTACTATCAGGCGTATCCCGAAATGGTAAAAGGCATTATGTTAAGCGATGCTATTATTACCATGAGTAGTATGAACGTTATTGCCGGAGAGTTGGATGCGTAAAATAATAATCGATAAAATACTAACCATAAATAACCTACTCATGAAAACAATCAAATTAATAACCCTAGTGCTGTTTATTATAATAGTAGGAAGCTGTAAGAAAAAAGAAACTAAAACAGAAAGTAACTGCCCGATTGCCGTAATTCCAGATCCTACAACCGTAAAAGATATTGATGGAAACGTTTACCCTATTGTAAAAATATGCGGGAAATTTTGGATGGCAGAAAATTTACGAACCACCCGTTACAACGATGGTTTAGCAATACCAACAAATTTATCGAATGCCGCCTGGGGTGCTATGACCACAGGAGCATTTTCAATTTACGATTCAAGTATGGTAACATTAAATAGTGCCTTTGGTAAATTATACAATTGGTATGCAGCTAGCAGCAGTAAATTAGCGCCTGCGGGTTGGCATGTGGCTACGGAAGTTGAATGGAACGAGTTAGTAACGTGTTTGGGCGGACAAGCTGTAGCAGGAGGAAAGATGAAAACAACTACTTTTTGGAATACTCCAAATACGGGTGCTGACAATAGCAGTGGTTTTAATGCGCTTCCTAGTGGTTATAGAAATACATCCGGAATGTATTCGCTAATAGGAAACTCTGCTTATTTTTGGGCATCCGACGAGAGGAACTCTACACAAGGCGAGTATTTACTTTTAAACAACAACTTTGCTACAACAGCACAAAATGGAGCCACTAAACAATTTGGTAACCCCGTGCGATGTGTAAGAGATTAATAATAATTAAATTGAAATTAAATGAGTAGTCAACTTCACGGAACACAAATATTTGATAAAGCCAAGCGCGCTGAACTAAAATTTAGCGAAGAAGCTATGAAAACCGTTAATGAAATTATTTCGCATTATCCACCAGAAAAAATTAAATCGGCATTGTTGCCCGTTTTGCACATTGCACAGGCCGAATTTGGCGGTTGGCTTAGTCCCGAAACAATGGATTATGTGGCATCTCTATTAAAAATTAAACCCGTTGAGGTATTTGAAGTAGCATCGTTTTATACTATGTATAATTTAAAACCAATGGGTAAATGTATATTAGAAGTTTGCCAAACATCATCATGTTGGTTAATGGGAGCAGAAGATATTGTAAAGTACCTTGAGAAAAAATTAAACATTAAAGTTGGCGAAACAACTAAAGACGGCATGTTTTCTTTAAAAGTAGCGGAGTGTTTAGGTTCTTGCGGAACTGCGCCTATGTTGCAATGCGGAGCAAGCTACCACGAAAATTTAACGTATGAAAAAGTAGATTCACTCTTAGAAAATTACAGAGCAGAAGGTAAATTAAAAAGTTATACAGATTTAGATTATAAAAATACCCTGTAAAAAATGATTAAAATTTTAAATATTAACCCTTTACCAAACTACAAACTCCATATTAAATATAATGATGGAGTTGAAGGGGATTTAGATTTATCTAATCTTGTTGGAAAAGGTGTTTTTGAAAAATTTGATGACATTAATTATTTTAAAAACGTTAAAATAGGTCAGTTTGGAGAACCTTGTTGGAACGATGAATTAGATATAGACCCAACAAGTGCATATTTAGATGTAACAGGAAAGACTTACGAACAATATTTAAAAGAAAACACACACTAATGCCTACAATTTTATATTTATTTGGAATATATATTAGAATTCATTGGCGAGATTATGGAATAGCACATTTTCATGCCTATTATAATGAGTTTGTAGCTGTTATTGCGATAGAAGATTTAAAAATATTGGAAGGCAGTTTACCTCCAAGAGTTTTAGGTTTAGTTATATAATAGACAATACAACATAAAATAGAATTATTAGAAAATTACGAACTTGGCAAACAAAATAAACCTTTCAATAAAATTGAACCTTTAAAATAATGGGCAAAAAATTACTAATACATAACGATCATTTACCTAACATTCATACGTTAGAAGTATATCGTGCAAACGGCGGTTATGCTTCGGTTGAAAAAGCATTAAAAACAATGACCCCCGACCAAATTACAGATGAGGTAAAAAAATCAGGTTTACGTGGTCGTGGAGGAGCAGGTTTTCCTACAGGATTGAAGTGGAGTTTTTTAGCAAAACCCGAAGGTGTTCCACGTTATTTGGTATGTAATGCCGATGAGTCGGAGCCGGGAACGTTTAAAGACCGCTACTTAATGGAAAAAATTCCGCATGCATTAATTGAAGGAATGATTACTTCTTCTTTTGCATTGGGCGCTAAAACATCTTACATATACATAAGAGGCGAATATTTTTATGTAGCCCGTATTGTAGAAACCGCTATTGCCGAGGCTTATACAGCAGGTTGGTTAGGTAAAAATATTTTAGGAACTGATTTTAGTCACGATTGTTATGTACAAGTTGGTGGTGGCGCTTATATTTGTGGCGAAGAAACAGCATTGTTAGAATCATTGGAAGGTAAGCGTGGTAATCCTCGTATTAAGCCACCATTTCCTGCTGTTGCTGGTTTATGGGGTTGCCCAACGGTTGTAAATAACGTTGAGACTATTGCTGCAGTTGTTCCAATCGTAAATATGGGTGGCGAGGAATACGCAAAAATTGGAGTAGGAAAATCTACCGGAACAAAATTAATTTCTGCATCGGGGCATATTAATAATCCCGGTGTTTACGAAATTGAGTTAGGTATTACCGTTGAAGATTTTATATACAGCGATGAATATTGCGGGGGTATTCGCAACGGAAAAAAATTAAAAGCGGTTGTTGCAGGTGGTTCATCTGTTCCAATTCTTCCTACAGAACTAATTTTAAAAACTGCTAAAGGCGAACCACGTTTAATGACCTACGAAAGTTTGGCGGACGGAGGCTTTGCAACAGGTACCATGTTAGGTTCGGGTGGTTTTATTGCCATGGATGAAGACACCAGCATTGTTAAAAATTTATTTACGTTTACGCGTTTTTATCATCACGAAAGTTGCGGACAATGTTCGCCTTGCCGCGAAGGAACAGGTTGGATGGAAAAAATATTACAGAAATTTTTAAACGGAACAGCAAACGAAAGTGATGTGGATTTGTTGTGGGACATTCAAAGTAAAATTGAAGGAAAAACAATTTGTCCGTTAGGCGAAGCCGCAGCATGGCCGGTAGCAGCAGCTATTCGCCATTTTAAACATGAGTTTTTAGAAGTGGCTCGTAACAAAAAATTTGTAGATGTAAGTCATTATAACAGATTAAATAAAGTAGTTGCTTAAGTTTGTCACAAATTGTGATAACATAATAAAATGCTCATAAAAAATATAAATACTAAAATTCCCGAAATCCGTAACCAAAAAGTTATGTTAGATTTTGATTTCGCCCAATTGTATGAGGTAGAAACGCGAGTTTTAAATCAATCGGTAAAACGTAATATTGATAGATTTCCTGTAGATTTTATGTTTCAGTTAACTAAACAAGAATTTAATAATTTGATGTCACAAATTGTGATATCAAAAAATGAAACAGACATTGAAGATATTGTAAAAGAATTAAACAACAAATGAAAGTAACAATAGACGGAATAGAAATTGATGTGCCAAAAGGTACAACCATTCTCCAAGCAGCACGCATGATTGGCCCCCAAGTGGCACCACCTGCCATGTGCTACTATACTAAATTGAAGACAAGCGGTGGCTATTGCCGTACCTGTATTGTTAAAGTAACAGCAGGTAGTACAGCTAACCCCACCCCAATGCCCAAGCCTGTGGCTAGTTGCCGCACCGAAGTAATGGATGGCATGGTAGTACAAAACTTTACAAGTCCCGAAATTGTTGAGGCACGAAAAGGTGTAGTTGAATTTTTATTAATTAATCACCCTTTAGATTGCCCGATTTGTGACCAGGCCGGCGAATGTAAACTACAGGATTTAGGTTACGAAAATGGTTCGGTAAAAACACGTAACGAATTTAAACGTCGCGAATATGAAGTAATTGACATTGGCGATAAAATTAAATTACACATGACCCGTTGCATACTTTGTTACCGTTGCGTAAAAACAGCCGAACAAATTACTGATGGGCGTGTGCATGGCGTTATGCACCGTGGCGATGCTTCGGAAATTAGTACTTATATTGAAAACGTAATTGATAACGATTTTAGTGGAAACGTAATAGATGTTTGTCCTGTTGGCGCTTTAACTGATAGAACTTTTAGATTTAAACAACGTGTGTGGTTTACAAAACCGGTAGATGCGCATCGTAATTGCGATAAGTGTTGCGGAAAAACGCGTGTATGGTTAAAGGGTGAAGAAGTAGTGCGTGTTACGGCTCGTAAAGACCAATGGGATGAGGTTGAAGAATTTATTTGTAACAGTTGCCGATACGACCACAAGAAAAAAAGCGACTGGGTTATAGAAGGTCCTACGCAAATTCAAAGAAATTCAGTAATATCGCAAAACCATTACAACCATTTAAACGAATTAAAATTAAAAGTATTAAAAGAACAAAAAGCATTAGGCTTTATACCTATTGATAAAAAACCTTAATGTCACGTTGAACGGACTCGAAACGTCTTAAAGATACTTCGACTACGCTTAGTATGACAAAATAAAAATAAAAAAAGATGATAAGTTTTTTAATATATAAATTAATACTCTGCGTAATAGTATTTGCTATTTCGCTAGGTGTTGCTGCATACGCAACATTGTGGGAACGTAAGTTCTCCGCTCTTTTACAAGATAGGGTTGGGCCCGATCGCGCCGGACCAAAAGGCTTATTGCAACCTTTGGCTGACGGGGGTAAAATGTTTTTTAAAGAAGAAATTATTCCAAATGTTTCTAATCGTTTTTTGTTTATTTTAGGTCCCTGCTTATTTATGATTACGGCTGTTATGACAAGTGCTGTCATCCCGTGGGGAAAGGATATTATTACTAAAAGCGGTAACACTTTTTCGTTTCAAATTACCGATATTAATATTGGTGTGTTATATTTATTTGGTGTAGTTTCTATTGGCGTATATGGCATTATGATTGGTGGTTGGGCTTCTAATAATAAATATGCGTTGTTGGGCGCTATTCGTGCAAGTAGCCAAATGATTAGTTATGAAATTGCAATGGGCATTTCTGTTATCGCTTTAATTATTACCTGTGGCGGTACATTGAGTATACGCGAAATTGTGGAGCAACAAGATGCTGGCGTTGCAAATATTGTTTGGCAACCTTTAGGTTTTTTAATATTTTTTGTGTGTGCTTTGGCAGAAACAAATCGTGCGCCTTTCGATTTACCGGAGTGCGAGGCGGAGTTAGTAGGCGGTTACCACACCGAGTATTCATCAATGAAATTAGGTTTATTTTTATTTGCCGAATATATTAATATGTTTATTTCGTCGGCAGTAATGAGTGCATTTTATTTTGGAGGATACAACTTTCCTTTTGCACAAGAATTGTATCATACAATGGGCTTGCATGAAGGTTCTATTTGGATTACACTAATAGGCTTTGGCGCGTTTTTTACCAAAATAGTAATATTTATAAGTGTATTTATGTGGATTCGCTGGACTTTACCACGTTTTCGCTACGATCAATTAATGAACTTAGGTTGGAAAATTTTATTACCCTTATCGTTATTAAATTTAGCTATAACTGTTGGAGTAGAATATTTAAGAGGAAACGTACACTTTTAGTTTTTAATGTTTAGTGATGAGTTTTTAATAAACTACACTAAGTATTAAACACTAAAAATTTAGAACTAAAAATTAATTAAAATGCAACTTACAAACCGAAGCAAAATAGTATCAAACAAAGTGCAAAGCGCTGCCGAAAAAATGTATTTGCCAGGCATTTTAAAAGGCATGTTAATTACAGGCAGCCACCTGTTTAAACGCAGAGCTACAGTAAAGTACCCGGAAGAGTTACGCCCTATTGCTGCTGTATATCGTGGCCAACATGTTTTAAAGTTAGACGAAAATGGAGCGGAACGTTGCACCGCCTGCGGGCTTTGTGCTGTATCTTGTCCTGCCGAAGCCATTACTATGGAAAGTGCAGAGCGTAAAAAAGGAGAAGAAAGTTTGTATCGTGAAGAAAAATACGCAAGCATTTACGAAATAAATATGTTACGTTGTATTTTTTGTGGCTTGTGCGAAGAAGCCTGTCCCAAAGAAGCAATATTTTTGACAGATAGAATTGTTGATGTAGAATATGAGCGTGAAGATTTTGTATATGGAAAAGATAAATTAGTTGAGAAAAAAGACAAACGTATTGATGTTTCGAAAAGACAAACCCCTGAAGTAGCAGAATTTAAAAAAATACAGGGTTTAAAACACAATATGGTAGTGGATAAAACACAACCGGAAAAATTAGAAAAAGGAAATAAACATTAAAAAATGACGAATTACAATTGAAGAAATTTTCAATCGTAATTCTTAAATCAAAAAAATCGTAAATTGGAAATATGTTAGGATACACAATTACACAATGGCTTTTTGGAATTTTATCATTCCTTGCAATTATGTTTGCATTAATGGTAGTGTTTAGCCGCAACCCTGTTAATAGCGTGCTTTACTTGGTAATGACATTTTTTTGCATTGCAGGGCATTACTTATTATTAAATGCACAATTTTTAGCAATCGTTCATATTGTTGTGTATGCAGGTGCAATTATGGTTCTGTTTTTATTTGTAATTATGTTAATGAATTTAAATCAAGATACAGAACCACAACGAACGTGGTTAACTAAAATTATTGCAGGCGTTGCCGGAGGCTTATTATTGTTTGTGTTAGTGGCTTCGTTAAAAGGAACGGAGCAATTACAACTGCAAAGTTATGGAGCGAGCCAAATTGGGCTAGTAAAAAATTTAGGTAAAGTGTTGTTTAAAGAATTTTTGTTCCCGTTCGAAATTGCTAGTATACTTTTATTAGCAGCTTTAGTTGGATCGATTATGATTGGTAAAAAAGATATAAAATAACGACTCATAAGCCAAGACTTTAAGGCACAAGACGGAATATGTCTTGTTTCTCATAGTCCTGCTTCGTGTCTCAAAAAAAGTATAAAATAAAATTAGGAATTAGTATGATAAACGGAATCTCTATAAACTATTACTTACTGTTAAGCACAGTATTATTCATTATTGGTGCCGTAGGTGTTATGGCGCGCCGCAACTCTATTATTATTTTTATGTGTATTGAGTTAATGTTAAATGCGGTTAATTTATTATTAGTAGCGTTTAGCACCTTGCACAACGATGCTGCCGGACAAGTATTTGTGTTTTTTATTATGGCTGTAGCTGCCGCTGAGGTTGCCGTAGGTTTAGCTATTTTAAGTATGATTTACCGTAATGTAAAAAGTATTGATACCGATTTACTAAGTAATTTAAAAAATTAATAAAATATTGAACACGTTTAACATAAGTATATGATAAAATTAATTGCCCTCGTCCCACTTTTTCCATTATTAGGCTTTTTAATTAATGGATTTTTTGGTAAAAAAATAAGTAAAGGTTTAAGCGGTAGCATAGCGTCATTAGCTATTTTAGCCTCGTTTATTGTTTCCGTGTTAGCGTTTATAGAGCTTCAAGGATCTCACCAAAAAGAAAATGTAATTAATGTTTTTTCGTGGATTAATTCTGGCACTTTACAAATTCCGTTTGAATTTTTGTACGACCCATTATCATCATTGTTCCTATTAATCATTACAGGCATAGGTTTTTTAATACACATGTACTCAATTGGCTATATGCACGATGACGAAGGTTTTTCACGCTTTTTTACCTATTTAAATTTATTTGTGTTTTTTATGTTGCTCTTAGTTATGGGCAACAATTACCTAATCACTTTTGTTGGTTGGGAGGGCGTTGGTTTATGCTCGTACTTATTAATTGGTTTTTGGTTTAAAAATACTGCCTACAACAATGCCGCTAAAAAAGCTTTTATTATGAATCGTATTGGCGATTTAGGTTTTTTATTAGGCATCATTTTAATTTTTGTAACCTTCGGCAGTATTTCTTATACCGAAATTTTTGATAAAGCTGGTAGTGCAAGTCCTGCAACTATTACTGCCATTGCCTTATTGCTATTTGTTGGTGCCATGGGTAAATCGGCTCAACTGCCACTATATACTTGGTTACCCGATGCTATGGCAGGACCAACACCTGTTTCTGCCTTAATACACGCCGCAACAATGGTTACGGCCGGTATTTTTATAGTAGTTCGTTCAAACGTGTTTTATTCGTTAAGCGAAGTAGCAAGCCAAACCGTTGCTATTGTTGGGGTTATAACAGCCTTATTTGCTGCAACTATTGGTTTATTGCAAAACGATATTAAAAAGATTTTGGCATACTCAACTGTATCGCAATTAGGTTTAATGTTTTTAGGCTTGGGTGTTGGTGCTTTTAGTTCGTCGGTATTTCACGTAACAACTCACGCCTTTTTTAAAGCCTTATTATTTTTAGGAGCAGGCTCTGTTATCCACGCAATGGGCGGCGAACAGGATATTCGGAAAATGGGTGGCTTAAGTGGAAAAATTAAAATTACATTTATAACAATGCTATTGGGAACAATCGCTATTAGTGGACTTCCACCTTTCAGCGGATTTTTTAGTAAGGATGAAATTTTAGCACACACTTACGAACACAGCAAAACCCTATGGTTATTAGGCATGATAACATCTATGCTTACGGCATTTTATATGTTCCGTATGTTATTTATTGTATTTTTTGGGAAGTTTAGAGGTACACCTTCACAAGAACATCATTTGCATGAATCGCCTTCAAGCATGACGTTTCCATTAATTGTTTTAGCAGCACTGTCTGTAATTGGCGGTGTACTTGGCCTACCTGAGTTTTGGGGTTTGCCAAATTGGATGCACCACAATTTAGACGAAGTAATTAAAATTAAAAATCCTAGTATTTTAAGTCACGAAACAGAGTGGACATTAATGGGTTTGGCAGTGGCTTCGGCAGGGGCAGTAATATTTTTTGCTTACACGTTGTATATGAAGCACAAAGTATTACCGGTTGAAAAAGAAGAGCAATTGAAGAAGTGGCAAAAAGTTATTTATAACAAATATTATGTTGATGAATTTTACGATGTGCTAATCCGCAAACCGTTAGATGCTATTTCAACATTGTTTTATAAATTTTTAGATTTACAAGTGGTTGATGGAATTGTTAACGGAGTTGGAACGGCAGTAAAATCAATAGGTTCAGTAGTGCGTTTGGCGCAACAAGGCAATATTGGTTTTTATGTAATTAGTATGGTAATGGGTATTGTATTTATTATATTAATGACATTTTTGATGAAGTAAGATGATTTTACAAAAAGTTGAAAATAAAATTTTTGAAATTCGTCACCAAAAAGTGATGTTAGATTTTGATTTGGCCGAATTATATGAAGTTGAAACAAAATCGCTTAACCAAGCTGTAAAGCGTAATGTTGAACGTTTCCCTGATGATTTTATGTTTCGATTAACAACTAAAGAATGGGATAGTATGCGGTCACAATTTGTTACCGCATCACAAAACAAACGAAACTTAGGAATAACACCATACGCTTTTACCGAACAAGGCGTAGCAATGCTAAGCGGTGTTTTAAAATCTCAAAGAGCTATTGATGTAAATATTGCAATAATGCGCGCCTTTGTATTAATGCGTCAATACGCGCTTACTCACAAAGATTTAACCGATAAATTAAAAAAGTTAGAAGGCAAATACAACAAAAAATTTAAAGACATTCATGATGCTATTTCATACTTAATTGCAAAAGATACACAGCAAACCGAACAATCTAACCGAAAAAAATTAGGCTACAAATAAAAATAATTTTAAAAAATATATGTTAACACTTTTATTACTAACGTTTCCGCTACTTGCCGCACTAATATTGTTTTTAGCAAAAAGCAAAACTTCAAAAACTATAGCTTTAGCACTATCTGTGGTTGAATTTGTAATTGCATTAGCAGCATTTGGTTTATACAAAAACAATCCCGATGCATGTCAATTATGGTTTAATGTGGCTTGGGTACAATCGTTAGGCATACATTTTAATGTCGCAATTAATGGTATGAGTTTATTAATGATTTTACTAACCACGTTTTTAGTGCCATTAATTATTTTATCTTCTTTTAAAAACATATACACAAAAGAGTATAATTTTTATGGATTAATCTTCGTTATGCAAATGGCTTTAATTGGGGTGTTTACAGCTAACGACGGCTTTTTGTTTTATGTGTTTTGGGAATTAGCGTTAATACCAATTTATTTTATTTGCTTAGTGTGGGGAGGAGAAAACAGGGGCGCCATTACATTTAAGTTTTTTGTTTACACCCTGTTTGGATCTTTATTTATGTTGGTAGGTTTAATTTATTTGTACAATCATACCAATGTTGATGGATTAAAATCGTGGGAAATAAACGATTTGTATGCCGCCGGCAGAAGCCTAACTGAAACCCAACAAAGCGCTGTGTTTTGGTTAATTTTTATTGCCTTCGCTATAAAAATGCCAATTTTCCCCTTACACACATGGCAACCAAATACTTATGTAAATGCCCCAACGCAGGGCACCATGCTACTTTCGGGTATTATGTTAAAAATGGGAACCTTTGGCGTTATTAAATGGTTATTGCCTATTGTGCCGTTAGGCCTTGAAAAATGGGGACAAACAGCCATAGTGTTATCTGTAATTGGCATTGTATACGCGTCGTGCATTGCCATAGTTCAAAAAGATTACAAACGTTTAATTGCTTATTCATCAATTGCCCATGTAGGTTTAATTTCTGCAGGAATTTTATCTGCCAATCAGCAAGGCATACAAGGCGCATTAATGCAAATGTTAGCGCACGGCGTTAGCGTAATAGGTTTATTTTTAATTGCCGATATTTTATTTCGCCACACCGGCACACGCAATACCGATAAACTTGGTGGTATAAGAAGCATGAATGGCAACTTCGCCATATTATTTTTAATTATTGTTTTAGGTGCGGTTGCATTGCCACTAACAAATGGGTTTGTAGGCGAATTTTTATTAATAAGTGGAGTGTATCAATACAGCCCAATAATAGCTGCATTTGCAGGCTTAACGGTTATTTTAGGCGCAGTATATATGTTACGAAGCTATCAAAATATTATGTTGGGCGAACGTAAAGATTCGCAAATAGCATTTGGTTCTTTAGCAAGTAGCGATAAATGGGTGTTGTACATTGTGTGTTTTGTAATTGTTGCTTTTGGTGTATATCCTAAACCATTAAACGACATTGCAGAAGAAAGCGTAAAAATATTTTTAACGAATTTAAAATAAAAACGAATTGATAATTAATTATTCAAGATTCCAATAATCTTTAATTTTTAATTTTTAATTTTTAATTAATTAGTATATGAAAGGACTATTTATAATTAGCGGACTCGGCATTATAGCCATGTTGGCCGAAATTTTTAAGTTTAAAAAACTACTGCTTCCAATTGTTTTGTTGGGAATTGTAGCGGCTTACGCTTTTAATTTTATGGAGTGGAATAATGGAATGAGCATTCCTTATTTTAATAATATGATTGCCTTTGATAAAATGGGCATTGCCTTTTCGGGAGTTATAATTGCTACCGCTTTTTTCTGGTTTATTTTAGCTAATGATTATTTTGAAGAAGATAGCAACACTGTTGATCATTTTGCCCTGGTTTTATTTGCTCTAGTAGGTGCATTAATGCTAACCTCATTTAAAAATATGACAACCTTATTTTTAGGAATTGAAATAATGAGCATTCCTTTATATGTTTTAGCTGCCAGTAAAAAGAAAGATATTAAAAGTAACGAAGCAGGGTTTAAGTATTTAATTATGGGCTCGTTTGCAAGTGGTTTTTTATTATTTGGCATAGCTTTGGTTTACGGCGCTACAGGCAGTTTTGATATTATGCAAATTCGTAATTACATAAGCACAAACAGTGCGCAATTACCATTATTTTTTTATGTAGGCGTTGTGTTAATGTTAGTAGCAATGTGTTTTAAAGTAAGTGCGGCACCCTTTCATTTTTGGGCGCCGGATGTGTACCAAGGCTCGCCAACATTAATAACGGCTTTAATGAGTACCGTTGTTAAAACTGCTGCATTTGCTGCCTTTTTACGTTTATTTATGGTAGGCTTTGCAGGCGTTAGCGAAGTATGGACAGGTATTTTAGCGGTTGTTGTGGCACTCTCATTAATCATTGCCAACTTTAGTGCCGCTATGCAAAACAGTGTTAAGCGTATGCTGGCTTATTCGAGCATAAGTCATGCTGCATTTATGTTAATGGTTATTTTAGCAAACGTGCGAAGCAATTTGTCGGTTAATGCACTTATTTATTATTCTTTGGCCTACAGTTTTGGCTCTATAGCTGCCTTTGGTGTTGTTTACAATGTTACGCGTAACGGTAACGAGAACACCGATGCTTTTAACGGATTAGCAAAGCGCAACCCGGCTATGGCATTTTGTATGGCTGTAGCTATGTTATCGTTGGCTGGTATTCCTATTACCTCCGGTTTTTTTGCAAAATATTTTGTGTTTACAACAATGATAGGCACACCTTATAAATGGTTATTAATTTTAGCAGTAATTACCTCAGCCGTTGGAGCCTACTATTATTTAAAAGTAATAATAGCTATGTATTTTAAAACGCAAGAAGTTGAAACCGAAAAAATACAAGTAGAAAAATCGCAAACGCTGGTTATTGTTTTAACAACAATTGTAACTCTTGTAATTGGTATTGCGCCTGGTTTGGTGGCTGAGATGTTTGGCGTTTAATTTATAATACTTTAGATTTTATCAAGTATCTTTTTGCAACATTAACTATTTTTCTATTTGTTAAATGTTATGTATTTCGCTCTCCTATTAAAAAAAGAGAAATGTTTGGCAATGTTCAAACCTGCGTCCTTGATTCAACAGCAATTTTAACCCAAATTCCGCATTAGAAAATATTTAATAAATTTGGATTTAAAATCTCTAATGCGTAGCATTAGAAAAAAACGTCTATGGAATTTGATATAA
>JAYVGH010000162.1:0-8075 GCA_043772435.1 Bacteroidota bacterium | reverse complement strand
ACTTGATACTCTTGCATCTTTTTTTTGATAGTTTACGCTTAAGGTTTCTAAACTATTTTCGATGCCTGCTTTACGGTTTTTCGCTTCTTTTATTAAATCTATAACTTCTAAACTTTTTTCGTTTAATACATCTAAATTTAAAAATGCAATTTTACCTGTAGGTTTTGTACCAAGAGCAACGGGGGTAATTTGTTTTTTCGAAGTATCCGTTTTAGTTCGGGGATTAACTTCTGTTTTTTCAGTAATTGAAAAGGAGTTAATTTTATAAAACAAAAAAGCAACGGCAATAATTAGTAAAGCATTAAGTGCAAGTAAAAGTTTATTCATTCAGTTTAATTTTAGATTAACGTACAAATATAAAAACCTTATTTCGTAGAAAATAGACTTTGTTTAGGTTTAACTACAAATTGGGTTTCTTTAACAAATAATGGTAATGGTTTTGCATACTGTAAGTAAATAGCGTTAAACAACTCGTTTTCAGGGTAACAATCGCTTTTTAGTTCGTTTAAACACCAATTATTATACAATAAAACATATTTTGTGTTTTTTTGATAAAAGAAATATTTAACGTACAAAGGCAATTGATTATGCTGCTGTTTATCCAATGTTAACTCTAACAAATTAGAGTTACCACTTTTATAATTACCTGATAAAGTATTTGGCCATTTACTTTTTGAGTTAAAAAACGGAAGTATCCAAAATAAAATCATAATTATATAAAATAAAGGTTTTTGAAATAAAATGGCCGGGCTAAAATACCTTTGTTTTGTTTTACCTGAAAATAAAATAAATAATACTATTAAAAAAACAACATTCATAAACCAAAGGGCATAATTTTGATTTTTTGCACTAGGGAATAAAAAAATAAATAAACATAAATGAACAACACAACCAAAAGTAATTGCCAAATAGCGAATTGGCGTAATAATTAAACCAAATCCAATAAATAGTAATAAATATGGAATGATAGTTCCTGTTTTGGAAACAAATAAAAATTGTCTATCAGTTAATAATGATTTTAATGGTTTTATGAGTTCAACAAAATCATTTGTTACAAAATTCGCATTTAATTTGCTAAAGCCATTATACACATATATCGATGCAATTATAAATTGTAAAATAATAAAAATTGAAGTGTATTTGTTTGAATCATCTACCCTGCCATCATAAAACAAAAAAATAAATAATATAACGTTATAGTAATAAAACCAGGGCTGTAAACGGTTTAAATCAAAAAGCACTAACGAAACATTTAAAAACAACGCTAAAAAAATAAAAGTTCGGGTATTTTTAAAAAATACCGATGCAAATAAACAAACACAACTTAAGCCAATTATAACGGCATCGTATGGCGCAACAACAAAATTAAAATCAAATACCGGAACATAAGGAAAATAGCGATAACCACCCCATAATTTAAAACTTAAACATACTGATATTACAAGCGAAAATATTATTACAATTCTTAATAACTGCAACCGTATCGGTATGTTTAGTTTTAGTCCTTCAAACATTACACCTTAAGTTTTGCAGCAGCATAAAAACATTTTTTGTAATACGTTTCATTCAAATCACTTATAACAACGCCTTTGGTAGTGCTACTATGCACAAATTTATTATCTTTTAAATATACACCTACATGCGAAATTGATTTTCCATTCGTAATAAAAAAAATTAAATCCCCTTCAACTAATTTTTCCCTACTAATTTTTTCACAGGCTTTATATATTTCGCCCGCTGTTCTACCTATTTTTTTACCATACACATTTTGAAATAAATTATCTGTAAAACAACTGCAATCTATACCTGTTTTTTGACAACCACCATATTTATAAGGTGTTCCGTACCAATCATTCACAAACAAATACAATTTATTATGTTTAGTTTCTTTCGCCGATACTCCTAATCTTTCTTGAACGTAATTTCCAGTTTTAGTAGAAGCATCTTTTTTTTCCTCACCTTTTTTTACAACAGTATTTTTTTTTACCAACTCTTTTTTATGTCGACAAGCAAAGTTTATTATTACAATAAACAGCAAAAAATATATTTTTAAGTGTCGGCTATACATTTCTTCTAATTTAAGTATACAAAATGCTCAAATTCATTAGTACTTAAACCAATTTTATACAATGCATTGTTTAAAACCTCAATTATGATTTTGTTTTAATTTTTCTTATTTTTAAATTCGCTTAAATTCATAGCAATGCAAGACACATCTACAAAAACACCTCCCTTAAAATTTAAAATACCTGTTGAAACTCTAAAAAAAGCCTTTGAATTAATGTGTACCGCTAAAAGCATGAGTACCTTATACGAAGCTAATAAAGAGGTTACAGCAAAATACGTACACGCCACCAGCCGCGGACACGAAGCCATTCAAATAGCTTTGGGTTTGCAATTGTTACCACAAGATTTTTTAAGTGCTTATTATCGCGACGATAGTATTTTATTAAGTATTGGTTTAAGTCCTTTTGAGTTGATGTTACAACTACTTGCCAAGCGTAACGATCCTTTTAGTGGCGGTCGCACATACTATTCCCATCCAAGTTTGCGTAGAGACGATATGCCTAAAATTCCACATCAATCAAGCGCTACAGGCATGCAGGCTATTCCTACCACCGGCATTGCCATGGGCTTACAATACCTTGAAAAAAATGGAATGGCTATAGATTACAATGGCAATAATCCATTGGCGGTATGTTCTTTAGGCGATGCAAGTTGTACCGAAGGCGAAGTTTCAGAAGCTTTTCAAATGGCTACTTTAAAACAACTACCCATTTTATTTTTAGTGCAGGATAACGAGTGGGACATTAGTGCGCACGCTCGTGAAATTCGCTCTCAGGATATTTCGGAATTTGCAAAAGGATTTAAAGGCATGGAAATTCGTACAATTGATGGCACTGATTTTGTTTTGAGTTACAATACCGTAAAAGAATGTTTAGACATTATTAGAAACGAGCGCCGCCCCGTATTGCTTCATGCCAAAGTTCCATTATTAAATCACCATACAAGCGGTGTGCGTAAAGAATGGTACCGCGATGATTTGCAGGAAGCCGAAAAACGCGATCCTTTTCCGCGTTTACGAAATCAATTAATTATTGCAGGCGTTGATGCCTCAGACATAAAAACCATTGAAGATAATGCTGAAATTTTAGTTGCGGAACAGTATCAAAAAGCATTATTAGAGGAAGATCCTCACCCCGAAGATTTATTTAATCACGAATTTGCACCTACTTCAGTAACAGAGGAAAAAGGCCAGCGCGAACCTAAAGGCAAAG
Organism: Bacteroidota bacterium; assembly: GCA_043772435.1. Classification (GTDB taxonomy): domain Bacteria; phylum Bacteroidota; class Bacteroidia; order B-17B0; family Aurantibacillaceae; genus Aurantibacillus. The sequence goes on along the minus strand of JAYVGH010000162.1, from coordinate 4,797 downwards.
AAAAAACCGTAATGGTAGATAGCGCTTTATTTGCCATTAGAGAATTAATGACAAAACATCCTGAATGTTTGCTGTATGGGCAAGACGTAGGTGCCAGATTAGGAGGAGTATTTAGAGAAGCCGCAACTTTGGCTCAGCAATTTGGTAATCACCGTGTGTTTAATACACCCATTCAAGAAGCATTTATTGTAGGCTCTACCGTTGGTATGAGTGCCGTTGGACTTAAACCAATTGTTGAAGTTCAGTTTGCCGATTACATTTGGCCGGGCTTAAACCAATTATTTACCGAGGTTAGCCGCAGTTGTTATTTAAGCAATGGCAAGTGGCCGGTAAGTATGATATTGCGGGTGCCTATCGGTGCTTATGGCAGTGGTGGTCCTTATCATAGCAGTTCAATTGAAAGCGTTTTAGTAAATATTAGAGGTATTAAAATTGCTTACCCAAGTACCGGTGCCGATTTAAAAGGATTAATGAAGGCTGCCTATTACGACCCAAACCCTGTTGTAATGTTAGAACACAAAGGCTTGTACTGGAGCAAAATTAAAGGTACCGAAGATGCTAAAACCATTGAACCCGATGAAGATTATATTATTCCATTTGGTAAAGCTCGTATAGTTTTAGAGGCAAATGCTGTCACCCTAAGCGGAGTCGAAGGGAACGCTCAACATTCTACAATAACAATTATTACCTACGGCATGGGCGTGTATTGGGCAAAAGCTGCTGCTAAAAAATTTGAAGGTCAGGTTGAAATTATAGATTTACGAACCCTAGCCCCAATTGACGAAGAAACTATTTTCACTTCCGCTAAAAAACACGGCAAAGTATTGGTATTAACCGAAGAACCGGTGTTTAATGGCTTTGCACAAAGCATTGCTGCGCGTATTAGTCAAAATTGTTTCCAATATTTAGATGCACCCGTAATTGTTGTAGGAGCCGAAAATTTACCTGCCATTCCATTAAATTCTATATTAGAAAAAACCATGTTGCCAAATGCCGATAAGGTAGAAAAAGCGATTTTAGATTTATTAGCGTATTAAAATAATTAAAAGCGATTTACTATATGTAACAAAAGGTAAAAGAGGCGACTCGGATTACGACACCTATGTAATTAAGGATGCAACACCGGCGCTACAAAAATAGAAGGATAAACATTGGTGCAGCGATATTAAGAGGAGTACCCGATAAATTATATAACGATAGTAGTCATGGCGATATAATTATTGCAGCCTATAATAGTAAAGATTTTCGAGTTTTATCTTTTTGGAACGTAACACAAAATAAAGGCAAATTAATTACTAGTACCAATTTAATTTTCATTCTTACATCTGGATGGTTGCAATAATAGGAGCTTGCTTTTTATTGGGTTTTAAAAAGACATTAAAAACCGAAGAAACATTTAGATTTTATGCCTTTTTAGCCTACGGTGGTAGTATGGCAATTACGTTTATCTATAGTATTTTTGAATGGCATTTTAATAAAATGGCGAGTAAAATGGTGGAGGAAATAAAAAACAATTTGTAATTTCAATATACACACTATTCTGTAGTTACGTAGCATTTTTGATAGACAACTATGATCCTAAATTGTCAATTATGTTTTTTGTACCCGATTAAATTTTGAAAATAGATAAATGACCCAATTCATTAAAAATGGAAATTTATAATAGACCGATGTAATAGTAGTTTTAATAAAGTAATTTTTAAAATATTTTTTGTGAATTTGTTTGTCATAACCTTTCATAAATTCTGAGGAGAAATTATTTTTGGTAAAACATTTTTTTACAAATTGCGCGGCAAATCGTCCCGACGACATAGCGGGGCCAATACCTTCGCCGGTTGACGGATCAACCAACGCGGCAGCATCGCCACAAAGCAAAACGCGGTTACCACTAATTGGCAGTTTTTTATTAAAGTAACCTATGGGTATTGTCCATCCTTTTATATCGCTTACCAATTCAGCTTCGGCAAATCGTTCTTTAAATTGTGGCGCTTGCATTATTTGTAAAAATTCTTTGCGCAAATTTATTTTGTGTTTGGTAAGTACATCTTTATCACAACCAATACCAACATTTGCTAAACCATTTGTTGATGGAAAGATCCAGAAATAACCTTTTGGAATTTGAGATAATAAATGCAATTCAAGGCAATCAGTATCTATACTTTTTACATTTTTATAATAAGCGCGTAAGCCGGGGCAGGTATCGGTAAGTAATTCACGAGTATTGGTAAGCGTGGTTTGCACAACAGAATGGCAACCATCACAACCAATAATAATTTTTGCTTTAAATTCTTTTCCTTCAGTTGTAGTTACTAAAACATAGTCGTTGTGTATCACTACTTTTTTTGCGGCAGTATTTTCAAATACAACGGTGGTTGTTTCTTCTTTTACCATTTTTAATAAAAAATTATCAAAAACAACGCGTTGCAAATTAGCAAAAAAACCTTTTAACTTTAATTCTAATACATGGCCTTTAGGCGAAATTAATTTTGCGCGCTTTGCAATAACGCCCTCATTTATCTGTAACAATTTTTTTCCGAAAGCAGGAGAAATAGTATTTAAAATTTTATGACTGTAACCACCATAGGCATCTCCACATATTTTTTCTCTTGGAAATGATTCTTTATCAAGTAATGCAACACGTAAACCGGCGTCAAAAAGACCAAGCGCACAGGTTGTTCCGGCTGGGCCGGCTCCACAAATAATTACATCAAACTCTTGCATAAAAAATTAAAGATAATTTTTTTTATTAATTAATATCACATATAACATTCATAATTGTACAGGCGTGAATTATGTAACCCTTTTCATAAATTACGTAAGGTGTTCTAATAATTCAATAAGTAAATTTGCAATCGTTGTAAAATATTTATTATTTTTTCAAACTTAACAAAACAAATATTATAAATAAATAGTATGCAAATAATAACTAAAGGATATAATTTAACTATTGCTGTAAATAACTTTAATTTATCTTATAATGATATTGGGGAAGGACGTATTCCGATTATATTTTTGCATGGTTATCCTTTCGACAAAACGATGTGGCAGCTTCAACTTGATTTTTTAAAATCTTCGTACCGTTTAATAGCTTGTGATATTAGAGGGTTTGGAAAATCAAGCGACGAGGATTCAACCTTAAGTATAGACTTATTTGGCGATGATTTAATAAAGTTTATGAATAAGTTAGACATTAACAAAGCGATTGTTTGTGGATTATCTATGGGTGGATTTGTAGCGCTTAATGCACTTAAAAGATTTCCAACTCGCTTTGAAGCATTAATTTTATGTGATACGCAATGTATTGCCGATACTACTGAAGTAAGTGAAAAACGTTATAAAAGTATTGATGAAATAAATACTAACGGTGTAACTAATTTTAACGAAGGTTTTATAAAAAAAGTTTTTCATAAAGATTCACTAACAAACAAACCGGAATTGGTAGAGCAATTAAGACGTGTTGTATTTTCTAATTCTAAACATATTATAAGTCAGGGATTGGTAGCCCTTGCTAATCGTTCAGAAACTTGCTCAAGCTTAAATGAAGTAAGCATTCCAACATTAATTATTTGTGGTAGAGAAGACGAAGTTACGCCACTTGAGCAATCTATATTTATGAATGAACATATTAAAGGATCAATACTTAAAGTTATTGATAATGCCGGGCATGTATCAAACCTTGAACAACCAAACGAATTTAATAAACATATTAGCGAGTTTTTAAGTGCTTTAAAGGATTAAGACTTGATAGCCATAATTTTTTTGTAGTCTTTGCGCCAAGACTCATCATTACTTTTGATTGAGAAGTGGAATAAGAATTGCTAATGTAAAACAAACTATTTAAAAACTTAACCATTAACTCAAAAAAAACAATTATGAAAAAAACAATTATTATGTTATTTATTGCCAGCGCATTTGCAGTGAGTGCTCAAACAGTATCAAAAAAAGATAAAAAATTTATAGAACGTACTGCAGCCCATGGTATTTTTGAAGTAGAAACGGCACAACTGGCACAAACCAAAGCAACTACCCCTGAGGTAAAAGAATTAGGAAAAACAATGGAGCAGCACCGTAGCAATTCAAACGGTGACCTTAAGACTATTGCTGCAAAAAAGAACATAACACTACCTACAACCCTTAACAAAAAACAACAAAAGTGTTATAATAAACTTGCGAAAAAAGAAGGTAAAAAGTTTGATAAGTGTTACGCCAAAACCATGGCAAAATTCCATAAAAAAGAAATTTGCAAGTTTAAAAAAGAAGCTAAAAAAACAAAAGATACCGACTTGAAAAACTTTGCAAACGGTGGAATTGCTACTTTAGAACAACACAAGGAAATGGCTAAAAAAGCCTGTGCAGCAGTTAAAAAATAATATTTAAAAGTAAAGGGAAGTTTTTGCGGAAAAAATTACCCTTATTGGGTAAAAGTGTTTAAATATTTCAGCATTTAAAAATAAAAGTAGCTAAGGGTGGTTTTTACTGTTTCTAAGAGTGACTTTGTTATTAAAAATTTGCTATAATTTTTCTTGAATATTAAAGCCTCTCATAAACTTATGAGAGGCTTTAATATTTATTTCTATTCCTATTGTTTAATAATACGTTTGCTCATAATTACATCGGCATAATTTGCAGTAATAATAAATAAACCGTTGTTTAAGTTTTTTAAATCAATGTTTAATTCGTATTCGGTTGGGTTATTAATTGTTTTAACCCAAATTCCGCATTAGAAAATATTTAATAAATTTGGATTTAAAATCTCTAATGCGTAGCATTAGAAAAAAACGTCTATGGAATTTGATA
>JAYVGH010000161.1:0-10538 GCA_043772435.1 Bacteroidota bacterium | reverse complement strand
CGAAAAAGCTAAATACGTACCACCGTTACTGAGGTAATCGCCACGCAACGTTAATGCTACTTTATTTTTATTAAACCAAATTCGGTTAGCAATAGATGTACCAATCATAAAATGTTGTTTAGAAGTAATGGTGTCGCCACTATCTACCCCTTTTTGAAAACCGTAATGGTTGTTTATACTAACGGCACATTGCGAAATGCATTTGGATGCTGTGTTTTTATAATAACGAGCTACGATACTATTATCGGTATGAAAACGCACACGGTTAGATTGATTTCCTAAAGTATCGGGGTTTTGTGTATCTCTGCCTAAATAATAATTCATTACTAATTGTAAATTTTCGGTTGGACGCCAATATGTAGAACTACCTAAACCTGGCGACTTACTAAAACTATTATAGGTTTGCCAACCGTTTAACAACCAAACTTCTGTTTTTAATTTTTTGGTTGGGAACATTTGAATTCGTGCGCCTTGAAAATAAAAGGGTGTAAAATCACAAGGCATAGAGCGTTGGTAGCACCAATTATCTTGCAACATATAACTCTCTAAACCAATGTAACTCATAAAAATACCAGCTTCAATATTTATACCATACCACTTATTAAAATGGTAACCTGCTGCTGCTTCGCGAATAAATTTTAAGTTACCTGTACCGTTATTTCTGCCGCGTGCAACACTACCGTCTAGTTCCTGAACAATGTGTTGCATAGCACCTGCTTGTAATAAAACTCTACCAATGCAATTTTTATAATTACTCTCAATGCCAATACTCGCAAGGTTTACCTGAAACTCGTTATGTCGCCCAATAGAGGATGAAATAGTTTGTGTATTATCTATAGGGTTTGCAAAATTATAATTGTAATAAGTATCTAAATAAGCCGTACCAGTAATTATAGCTTCATCTGTTTTTTTATCTTTAAAAACCAATAACGAATTTTTTACTCGGCTTTGTCCGTTAATCCAACTTAAATCCATGCCTTCAAATGGTATTTTTTGTGCCTTAATAGAATCTTGCTGAGCAAACAAGGGTATAGAACCTGCCATAATTAAGGTAATAATTGTTTTTGTTATCATTGTTTCTGGGTATTAATTTTTGAGTTATTATTTAATTTTTCTATTTTATTAAGTTTATAAGTTTTAAGGTATTTATCGTATTCTATTAATGCTTTATCAGAATTAAAATATATATCTAATAATTCGTAAAACGCTGTATCGCTTAAAAACACGGTCTTAAGATTCGATTTAGTAAGTTTGTTAATTGGCGAATTGGAATCGGTACTAAAAAAATAATTGGTAACCATTTGATTATTTTTTGGTCCACCTAAAAAATTGGTACTGTATAATAATAATTTTTCTTTTGGATTTAATATCAGGTATTTTGTGTTTTTATAAAACCTGTAAGCCTTATTGTTTTTATCTTGATAACCAAAAATAGAATCCTTTTTAAGTATTATGGTTGAATCGCCAATAATTACTTTTAGTTTAGATGTGTTAACTAGTTCGTGTAAAATTAATTTATATTTTTTGCCTTGAATTTTTGGGTAAGAAATTCTACCTCTATTAAAGTCTGCAGTGGAAAGATATATGCCTTCATTTAAAAATTGAGCGAACGCAAAATTATTTATGTTTAAAAAAATTAAGAGAAAAAATGTAGAGAACCTTTGCATAAATTTCAAATACAAAGGAACGAAGAAGGCTATAAAGGAATTATCTTATTGTACCTCCAACGTATAAAGATTTTATAAAGATGAATTATATAAAGCGATAACCTACTCCGCTTTCTGTAATAATATGCGTAGGTGTATTGGGATCATCTTCAATTTTTTTACGAAGTTGTGCAATAAAAACTCTAAGGTATTGTGATTGGTTAATAAATCCGGGTCCCCAGATTTCACGTAATAAATAGTGATGCGTTAAAACCCTACCTTCATTTTTCACAAATAGGGCTAACAAAGAATACTCTGTGGATGTAAGTTTAATACCCTCATTATTTTTTTTTACTGTACGGGCCGTTAAATCAATCTGTAGATTATTAAATTCTATAATAGGATTTATATCTTCTGCAGATGAGCTACGTAAAGATGAACGTATTCTTGCTAATAATTCCCCAGTGCGGAATGGCTTAATCAAATAATCGTTTGCACCGTTATCTAGTGCTTTTATAATATCTTCTTCGCTGCTTTGTACCGATAAAATTAATATGGGTTTAGTAAACCACTCGCGTAATTTTTTCAGAACACTATGTCCGCTTTCGTCAGGTAAACCAATATCTAAAAGGATTAAATCTGGTGGATGATTGGCAGCCATTATTAAACCTTCTTTTGCCGTAATTGCTTCTTTTACTTTGTAATCGTTACTTTGCAAAGTAATTTCGAGTAGTTTACGAATTTGTGGTTCATCATCAATAATTAATATTTCAAAATTATTCATTCCTTAATGTATTTAAGTGTGAAATTTCTGCGGGAATTTGAAGCGTAAATTTAGCGCCATTATTCAAAATATTTTCTAAATAAACTGTTCCTTTCATTGCCTCTATAAAACCTTTAACAATAGATAAGCCAAGGCCTGTGCCTCCTGTTTTAGAGTTTTTAAGCCTGTAAAATTTATCAAATACGTTGTCAATTTCATTTTCAGCAAAACCCGGACCATTATCCTGAATTATAATTATTAGATGTGTTTCTGAATAATTTATATCAATAGAAATAAGAGATTCCTTTGGTGTATAAATTATTGCGTTATAGATTAGGTTATGAAGCACTTGTTCTAACAATCCTTTATCTATTTTAAACAATGGAAGATTTTTTTTAAGTTGTATTGTGATTTTTCTATTAATCAAATTTTCACTTAGTTGATTTTTTACTTCATGAACAAGTTCGTTCATATCGCACCAATCATTTTTAACTTTTATAAAGCCCGACTCTAAACGTGACATGTTTAAAAGATTGCCAACCTGCCTATCTAAACGGAGTGAGGCTTTTGATATTTCGAAAATCAGATCGTGTTTGTTTTTTTTAGTAAGGTTATTATTTTCAACCAATAAATTATCGGTAGCACCAATAATAGTCGAAATTGGTGTTCTTAATTCATGCGATAAAGAATTAAGGATAGTATTATAAAGTTTTAATGTATTATCTTTTTCTTCTTTTTTTGAAACTTCTTTTTCATATTGTCTTATTTTGTAAGTTAATACACCATTTAACATAGCTATTACAAAATACATTAAAAACAACAACAAGTCCTCGGTACTATTTATTGCAAAGGTAAACTTTGGAGGAATAAAAAAGAAATCCCAGATTAATGCGCTTAATACTGCCGCTAATAAAACCGGTAAAAGATCAAAGAACATAGCTATTAGCGAAACGGTAACAAATAATATAAAAGCTACAACTTTATAACCAATAAGATTTGACAATAAATAACAAAAGGCAGCTACAATAATTATTAAAATAATACTAATTAAGTATTGTTTGTTTTTTGTGATTTTATATAGAAAAAAATTTTGCAATTTATTTAATCTTTAAAACTAGTATTTAATGTATAAAAGATTTTATAAAGAGTTTGGTCTGTTAAAAGGAAAAAGATAAGGATGTTGTTATAAAATAATTTTCGTTGCTTGGTTTATTATCCAGTACAAAGATTTTATCAACGCTACTTAAACCCCTAGCTTCAATACGAAATAGTACATTGCTTGCCGGCAAATAATCAAAGTTTAAAGAATAACCAATTGTTTGAAATCCATTTTTAGTACCTGTAAAAATTATAACACCTTTTTTATCTACGTAGTATTCTCCTCTAGCGGCTATTCTAATTTTTGAAGTAGCCTTATATTGTAATAATAATACTGGTGCATACCAATTATTATACGCACTACTGTCTTTAACTTTTTGCTGAAAACCTATATCAAAACCGGCAGTAATACCAAATTTTTCGGTTACCTGCACAACACCATAAAAATTATTAAAATAACGCCAAAGTTTAAGGCTATCAGGTTGCTCGTTACCTGCATAAGTACTCCAGTTTAAAGTAATATTGGCGTTTGGTTTGTAAGTAATTTGCGTGCCCCCGGCAGGCGTTTGGTTTCCTGGGATGCGTTGTATACGTTGCCAACCGTTAAGGTACATGGCGGATAGATATAATTTTTCGTTTTTAGTTGTGTAACTTAGTTTAACGCCAGCTTCATAGTAAGGAGAGTTGTCACCTAAAATACAACGCGTTAATGTCCAGCAATCTTTTCCAACAGCACTTTCAAAACCAAGGTGCGATGGCATAACTCCCATATCAATCCACAAATTATTTTTTTTTGAAATTTTAAATCCTGCGTTTGCTTCAAAAATATTTCTTAACAAGGCTTGCTCTCCGGCAAGATTATAATGCGCATACGTTCCAGCCATTAAAGCAAAATTACCACGCACATTATTTTCAGAATAATTTGCCTTTACAAACCCAATGTTAATGTTTACTTCATTGTGTCGGTTAAAGCTATAAAAAAAAGAGGGGCGTTCATGTTTTGAAGGGTTTCCAAAATCATAACTATAATACGCCTCTGCATAACCGGATAATGTTAAAGGATTTGTCTTAGTAGTATCCTGTGCCCAAGTATTTGTAAAGCATAATACAAATACAACAATTAAAGTAAAGATTTTTAACATTGAGAGCAAATTTAAGTTTATTAAAATAATAATAATATATTTTTTACTCTTGTTTACTATTTTTTAAATACAAAAAGTTACAATTTATAAGAAATAATGTTGTTAGCAATTAATATTATTCTAAAAAATAAATATCCTCGTATGGCGAATTAATAGGCGCTCCCATATTTGCCGGTTTTGTCCAAGTATTCATTTTTTCATCCCAAGTGCTTTTATAAACATCGTATCCTCCCATGCTATCGTAGCTTTTACTTGAGAAATAGATTGTTTTACCATCTTTTGAAAGACAAGGGTATTCTTCATCTAAAGGCGTATTAATAGCCGAAAGGTTTTCGGGTGTGGGACACCACTTGCCATTACCTAATTTATTTATACGGTATATATCTTTTCCATTTAATTCGTTTTCGCCATAACTACAGTAAAGTATTGAGTTTTTATCGGGTGTTAAATAAATTAGCGATTTAAAATTTTTATTTTTATCAATACTTGACCTAAAATCTTCAGTAACAACTAAAATTTTTCCACCCGATTCAATGTTAGTTAAGGAATTTTGCACGGATTGCATTTCAACATGTTTTTTTTCATAAACTTCCATCACTACCGGATTATTTACATATTTTATGCAATTATTACAATATTCTATTTCTTTATCCACGCCAAGTTTTATAACATCTTCGGGCTTAGCTAGTGTTTTATATTTATTGTAATATTTTATGGCATCTGTAAACTTATAACACAGGTAATTTGACTTTGCTAAATAATAATAAGAAGCTGCAGGTGTCAATTTATTGGTTATGGCTATTTCAAACGTTTTTATGCAAATTGATTTATCTTTTTTTGTATTAAATAAGCATAAACCGTAATTGTACAAACTTAAAGGGTCTAAATTAATAAACTGAAGTAAGCCTTGATAAATTAGCAAAGCCTCGTTAAAGTTAGATTCATCTACTAATTTTTTTGCCAATTCTATATCTTCCTTATCCTTTTCGGCTTCATCTTTTGTACGAAATGGTTTAATTGCTTTTGAATCATTTTTTAAATTATCTAAATTAGCGTTTGTAGCAACAGCGGTTGGTGCAACAAGGTCTATGCTTACATTAGCCGCTTCGCTTTCGGTAAAATAGTTATTTACTTTAAGCGATTTTTTATCGTTGTCTTTTTGAAATTTAATAACTTGTTTTAAAGCGAAATCACCTTTTTTTTTCGGCACCTCAAATATGGTACTCATTTCGGGATAATTACTCGATTCAATCATCATTTCATATTTATTACCTGCAGTTAATATCATTAAATATTTACCCGTTTGAGTATTTGATTTGTAAACACCTGCAATTTCTTTTGTGCTAAAGTTGTAAACCGTTATGATCGCATCACGCTTCGGTATTGAGTCGCCGGTGCTAAATACACCTTTAACTACCGAGCTTTCAGCGTTTTCTTTAGGTAATTTTATATGAATATATTCTAATCTGTTATTTTTGCGATTACTGCACATCCAGGCAAAATTATTTAAAGAGTCGGGGATAAATAAGATGTCATCGTAAGTAGAGTTTACAGGAAATCCCATGTTTTCTGGCGCTAACCAAGGGCTTTGACTATCGGGGCGGGTACATTTAAAAATATCGTAGCCACCCATGCTGTTATGGCCTTTTGATGAAAAATATAGTGTGTTGCCATCTTTGCTTATGTATGGATAGTTTTCGTCATAAGGTGTATTAATTTGCAATCCTAAATTTTGACTAGGGCTAATGGTTCCGGATGGTAAAGCTTTGTTTTTAAATAAGTCGGTACCGTTACTTTCTTTATCACCATAACTTACGTGTATGTATTCGTTTTTGTCAATAGTACACAATAATTGTTTTGATAACTTTTTTTTATCAATAACCGATTTAAAAAAATCGGCTTTGTATTTTAATCTATCTCCTATCAATTCAGGATTGTAGGCAGTTAATAAATTTTCTTCCTGTATTGGCGTGCGTTTTAAAATTTCAATATTTACCTGCTCGGTAATTAAAGTACTGCCGCTTTTACAATTGTTAATTAATAAAGCAACATAATTTTTATCAATTTCTAAAGGTTTTGCACGCTTTTTATATTCTTCTAATGCCATAATTCCGTCTTGAAAGATATACGATAAATGATAGGCCTTTCCTAAATACAAATAAACATCATAAGGAACATCTTTTGTACTTGTTGCTATTTGTAATGAGTTTATGCATTTAGCGATATTTTTGTTTAATTTAAAAAGAGAAACACCATAATAATAATTGGCAAAAGGATCTTGTGGATCGTTTTTTAAAATTGCTAAATAAAGTGAAGCTGCACTTTCGAAATTATCTGATTTAAAGGCGTTAAGGGCTTCAATTGGCTTTTTATTTTCTTCAATAACTTGTTTTTTTACTAACTCATCTATTGTAGAAATTGCTTTTTCGGGCTTTATGCCTTTTTTACTGATTTTTGGTTTCGGAACAAAGCCATAATTATTTGCACCTGTTGCCAAAGTATCCACAGACGATTTAAGTAAATATACTTTTTCATCTTCGTCTTCAAAAAAACTGGTTAAGGTTAAGTACGGCTTTTTTTTATCGTTAAATTTAATTATTAAATCTTGTTTACAAATCTCATAATCTATTTTTAACGGCACTTCAACTATTTCGCTAATTGTACCGTGCCCCGGAATTTCTACTTTAAAAACGTATTTAACATTTGGCACTAAAACCAAAATGTAATTACCCGTATATTTATTAGTTGAGTAAATGCCCACTAATTCATTGTTAGAAGCATTATATACCATAATTTTAATTTTTTTTTGATCAGAATTTCCGACTATTTCCGCATGACCTCTTACAATAATTGCTGTAAGAGCAAGGTTGGTAGGAGTTACTTTAAAAACATCGTATTTAGTATCTTCGCTTAATCTATCTGAAACAAAATAAGTATATTTTCTTTTTTTAATTAAAGTAAACTCATCTTTAACTTCGTTTGTTTTTGTTTTTAAGCTATCTGCATTTTGCGCAGATAAATTATTTGCAAAACAAACAATTATTAAAAACAGATAATAAAGTCTAACTAAATTGATTTTCATAATTACAGCGGACTAATTTAACTATTAAAAGGGAAATAAAAATTTTGTTTCGGTTAATTTTAAATTAAAAAATAAGAGGTATATTTAATTTTAGAATAACAATTGAACTGCTATTTTATTATATATAAGCCTTACAAAATGGTAAGTCAATTTGTGAGTTCTCACGAGCAACGTAAATTAGACGAATTGGACTTTGAATTTCCACAAGGAACTAATGCTGTTGGGCGTTTAGATGACGAAAGTGAGGGGCTTTTAATTTTAACTACTGATAAAACCCTTACTAAACGGTTATTGCATCCTGATAAAAAACATAGTCGCACTTACATAGTTCAGGTTGAAAAAATAGTAAATGAGCTAACATTACTTCGCTTAAAAACGGGCGTGGAAATTTTAATTAAGGGGCAAAACCGACCTTACACAACCCTACCCTGCGATATTAGAATAATTGACAAACCAAAAAATTTACCCGGTAGAGAAAATAGTTTACGTGAAGATTTACCTCAAACATGGTTAGAATTTGTGCTTATTGAGGGCAAAAACCGACAAATACGCAAAATGTGCAGAATAGTTGGACATAAATGCAAACGCTTAATTCGCACTAAAATAGAAGATTTAGACTTAGGAACATTGCAACCCGGGGATGTAAGAGAAATTGAACAAAAAGAATTGTTTAAATTGTTAAAATTATATGATTAATAATTATAATACTTACTAATCATCAAAAATACAATTACACCCGTAATAGTAACGTATAACCAAATTGGGTAGCTAAAGCGCGTTAATTTTTTGTGTTTTTCGCGTTGATCGGTTAAGCCATAATAAAACGATAATAAAATCATAGGTAAAACAGCAACTGCTAAAAATATGTGCGATAATAAAATTATAATGTATAGAGGTTTAATTCCACTAACTGCTGCGCTTTCGGCCGCACTCATTATACCATCGTGGTCAACATCGCCATATTTTGTATCAGGAATAAAATAATGAGCTGATACATAACTTACCAAAAATAAACTACTTAATACAAATGCTGTAATATTTAATTTTTTATGAAGCGCAATATTTTTTTTCTTTATTGCCAGCAACGAAAACATTAAAAGCAGACAACAACTACCGTTTAAAACCGCATTTAAAGTTGGTAGTTTATAAATAAAATTTGGAAAAACATCGGGGTGCGGAATCCATTTTTGGTTTAAAACCATTACCAATGCGCAAATAGCTACAGTAGTAATGTAGATTGTTATTTTTACCGCTTTTTCATTTTGAACTGATAATAGTGCCATTGTAATTTTTTTGTAAAGATATTAGCAAAATATTTAGAAAAAAATAAAAAACGGTAACCTAAAACGTTTTAATTAAGGAAATATTTATAGCTTTGTTAGATGAAATATTTTGTCATAATTTTTATAACTTTTTTTTGTTTAAACGGATTTGCTCAAAAAACAAAAAACTATAAAAAAAATCCATACTGGATTGAGATGATAAAAGACCCAGGCGTAAATTATTTTGAAGCCGTAAATGCCTACGAAACATTTTGGAAAGGCAAGCGTAAACCAATAGAAGAAGACGAGGCAATTGGGCAAAAAAAAGGTGGTGTGGGTAAAGAAGACGAGCAACAAAATAAAAAAAAATTACGAGAAACCCGTCGCGAAAAAAAATTATATAAACAATTTGGTTTAGATTGTAAAAAGTTTGAACATTGGAAACTACAAGTAAAACCATATGTACAACCCGATGGCCATATTTTAAGTAAAGAAGAGCAACTAAAATTATGGGAGGATAAAAAAAATGAAAAATAAATTAACTTTATTTTTATTACTTTTTATTTTTTGCGAAGCCTTTGCGCAACCTGCTACTAATTGGAATGCCGTTGGTCCTATAAATTTTCCTACCAACGCTAGCGGACAAATAAACGGCATTGGTAGAACAACACAACTTAAATTTGATCCTATTCTGCCCAACAGAATGTATGCTACATCAGCCTCTGGTGGCTTATGGCGTAGTAACGATACAGGATATACTTGGGTAAACGTTGGCACCGATTATTTTCCGAAAATGGAATGTGCATCTATTTGTATAGACCACACTAATAATAATATTTTGTATTTAGGGAGTGGGGATCCAAATTATTACGGTGGGGGCTATGGTGTTTGGAAAAGTACAAATGCCGGTGCTACTTGGGCTTTATCTACTACCGGTATTGGTACAGGCTTAATTGTTGAATTAATAATGAATCCTACCAACAACCAACAAGTAATTGCAGCTACTGATAATGGCATTTATAAAACAAACAATGCTGGCGCAAGTTGGAGTTTAGTAAAAACAAGTGGCGATTTTAAAGCCATGATTTTAAAACCCAACAGTGCCGATACGGTTTATGCTGTTGCTTCATCGGAAGTGTGGCGCTCCTTAAATTTTGGAAATACATGGACTCAAATTACCAGTGGTGTTACGGTGCCAGGTGGCACAGGGCTTGGTATGAGATTAGCGGTGAGTAAAGCAAGCCCAAATGTGGTATATGTAAGTATGATACAAAACGAAGGCTTAACTCTAAAATCTACAAATTTTGGAACAAGCTTTACAACTGTTTACAATAACACAACGCAAAGCCTTGTAGGTTACGATGCCACTACACCAGGGCAAGGCGATTATAATTTTGGCATGACGGCAGACCCCACAAATGCGAACACCGTTTACATTGCGGCACATTGCGTTTGGAAAAGTACAAACGGCGGCGTTGCTTGGAGTAAGCTAACATCGTGGGCTGTTGGTTGCCATACGGATATGCACGGTGTTGTGGTTCATCC
>JAYVGH010000160.1:0-5769 GCA_043772435.1 Bacteroidota bacterium | reverse complement strand
TAATATTACTAATGCCGATTCAATTAATGTACAAATAAATGGTCCATCATTAAATTTATCAAAAACTGTTTCATCATCTGCTACTAACATAAATTTTACTATTGCCGAATTATCATCTGCAACTGTGGGTAGCGGTAATGCTCAATTTTCGGTTTACGTTAAAAATTATTCAAACATGTCGGTAAATAATAAAACGTATGTTTTTTTAATGTTCAATACAGCTATTAGTTCTGCAAATGTTACCCCGTAGTTGTAAATTATCTATTTTTTGTAAATCCAGCTACCTAATTATTTAGGAATAAATTATATTATTAGTAAGATTAATTAAAAATTTTAAAAACCCTTTCCACACCCCACTGTGCATAATTGCATTTTGTTTTAACAAAAGCAGCCTTTAAAAAAAGCATATTTGTTATATGAACAAAATTTATGCTGTTTTAATAATTCTTTCAATTGTTTTTTTTAATAATTGCAAACCAAAAGAGGTAGAAAAAGATACCCGGAAAATTTTTAATTATAACGAAATGGCCGGCGTAACCAGTCTGGATCCCGCCATTGCAGGTAACGTAGAAAATATTTGGCCGGTAAACCAACTGTTTAATGGTTTGGTGCAAATGGATAATAAGCTAAACATTATACCCTGCATTGCTAATAAATTTGGCATTAGCAACGATGGTTTAACGTACACATTTTATTTGCGTAACGATGTATTTTTTCACGATAACGTGTGTTTTGAAGGCGGAAAAGGGCGTAAAGTGAGAGCCAAGGATTTTGTGTATAGTTTTAACCGTTTGTTCGATAGTCGGGTTAGTTCGGCTATGACACTGGTTACAAACATTGATAGAACCGAAAAAACACAATTTAAAGGCTTTGAAGCTGTTAACGATAGCACACTCATCATTCATTTATTAAAACCTTATAGTGCCTTCATTAGCATTTTAACAATGAAGTATTTTAGTGTAGTACCTTTTGAGGCGATAGACCATTATAACCAAGATTTTAGAAGTCATCCTGTTGGTACCGGACCATTTTTATTTAAATTATGGGAAGAAGGCACAAAACTTATTTTAGTAAAAAATGAAAATTATTTTGAACGCGACGAAAAAAATAACCGACTGCCATATTTAGATGCCGTTACAATTTCGTTTGTTAAAGATAGAGAGACATCGTTTATGGAGTTAATAAATGGCAGGTTTGATATGGTAAGTGGCGCCGATGCCTTTAATGTAAATGAGGTGTTGGATAAAGAAGGGGCATTAAAAGAAGTATACGCTAAAAAGTTTTATTTGCAAAAAGAGTTGTTTTTAAAAACCGATTATATAGGCATTTTAATTGATGAGAATATTGACGTTGTAAAAAACTCACCGCTAAAATTAAAAGCAATACGCCAAGCCATAAATTATGCTATTGATAAAGATAAATTAATTAAATATTTACGCAATAGTGTGGGTACTCCGGCAAATTCTGGCTTTATACCTAAAGGCATGCGTAGTTACAATGCAAAAAAAGTAATTGGATATACTTACAATATAGATAAGGCCAAACAATTATTAGCTGATGCCGGATTTCCCAACGGAAAAGGCTTACCGGAAATTGTAATGCATGTACCCGATAATTTTAA
The DNA here is from genome assembly GCA_043772435.1 of Bacteroidota bacterium. Classification (GTDB taxonomy): domain Bacteria; phylum Bacteroidota; class Bacteroidia; order B-17B0; family Aurantibacillaceae; genus Aurantibacillus. Next base: position 4,148 of record JAYVGH010000160.1, on the reverse strand, counting down.
AGAACAGGTTGAGTTTATACAATCGCAATTGGCAAAATGTAACATTAAAGTACAAATTAGTGTCGAAAAACCATCAGTACTTCGCCAGGCAGTTAATAGCTGCGAATATAATTTATTTAAAAAATCGTGGGTAGGCGATTACCCCGACGAGGAAAATTTTATGAGTTTATTTTACAGCAAAAATTTTGCGCCTATTGGTGTAAATTACTTTCATTACAAAAACGATTTTTTTGATGCCTTATACGAACAAGCCCGTAACGAGTTAAGCAGTAGCGCTAAAACCGATTTGTATCAAAAAATGGATCAAATGGTAATAGACGATGCCCCGGTTATACCGCTATATTACGACGAATCGGTGCGCTTAGTGCATAAAAACATAAAAGGGTTAAATACCAATCCAATGAATTTGTTGGAATTAAAACAAGTTATTAAAGAGTAAATAATTATTTTTTATTATAACTAGTTTACTGTTTAATCTCGAAGGGATTACATGTTTATAAAAATGTATATCACTAACATTCGACCCCGAAGGGGTCGAACTAAATCAAAAATATTCGTAATTATTAATATTTGATGCCGTCGGCATCTATAATGTAAAAAAATATATGTTTGATTATCAATAATTTAATGCCATTAAAATGTATTTATTTTTTTAGTATATTTAATGCTATAATCATTATTATATTTTAAGAGACTATAATATAAAATTAAACCATGAAAAAAAATAAACTAATTTATTCTCTTTGCGCTTTAATGCTAACTTCAGCATTAGTTTTTACAAGTTGTAAAAAAAAGAAAGCCTTTAAAAATGAGGACGGACAATCATCTACTGACAACAGAAATGTTCAAACTGAAAATGATAATGCTACAAATGAAATTAATACCGAGGTAGGAAATAACACCTTATTACACGGTCGTAGTTCAAACACATCAGGTATAAATGCTTTACACAACGTATTAGGCATTACGGCTACCGGTTATTCGGTTGATGCAACAAATGCAGCAATGGGTTCCATACAAATTAATTATGATGGCACAACTATTAGCAACCGTACACGCACAGGCTCAATAAAATTAACCATTCAAAATTATCCAACTAAAAAATGGAAAGATGTAGGTTGTATATTAAAAGTAGATTATTTAGGCTACAAAGTTACACGTGCCTCTGATGGTAAAAGTGTTGAATTAAATGGTACTCAAAATATAACTAATGAAAGCGGCGGAAGTTGGTGGGAATTATTGTGGTTAAAAACACAAACAAGTTTAGCAACATCTGTTACGGGTAGTAATCTTAATGTTACTTTTGAAGATGGTAAAACAGCCGTTTATAACATAAACCGTAAATTTACTTATACTTTACCTGCTGGTATTTTAACCTGTACCGGCGAAGGCATTGGTTCATCTGATGGGCTTAGCAGTTTAGAAAATTATGGAACAACACGTGATGGAGATGCATTTACCAGCCAGGTTAGTACGCCAATTGTTTGGAACTGGACGTGTGGCTGGTGGGCACCAACACAAGGAGCTGTAGATATTAAAGTAGCTGATAAAGAGTTTTCGTTAAAAGTTACTTTTAGTGTTGATAAAGACGGAAATTCTGTAGCTGCTCCAGCAAATTCTTGTTCGTATGGTTGGAAAGTAGAGTGGACACACAAAAAGAAAACAAACAAAAAAGTGTTTGGTTACCAGTAATATTATTTAAGATACATTTTTTAAAAAAGCATCAAATTATGTTGGTGCTTTTTTATTTTACTTACTGGCACATACATTGCTGATATTAAATTATAATTATTTACGTATGGATTATAATTTTGAATGGCAACGTATACTGTTAAACGATTTGCCTTTTGCGTTTCTTTTTGAAGTAGTGCTGCGCTCCATAATAATGTTTATAACACTGCTAATTGTATTAAAATTAACAGGTAAAAGAGGGGTTAAGCAATTATCAGTGTTTGAAATGGCTATAATTATTTCTTTAGGTTCGGCTGCAGGAGACCCAATGTTTTATGAAGAGGTTGGTTTACTACCTGCAATTGTTGTATTAATTGTTGTTGTGTTGTTATACCGATTAGTAACATGGTTAGTAGGTAAAAATGTATGGATTGAACGCTTAATTAAGGGGAATACAGAATGTTTAATTGAGGAAGGGAAATTTAACTATACTAAATTAAATAAAGAAAGCATGGCACTGGATGAATTTTTTAGCGAACTTAGATTAAAAAGTATAGAACATTTAGGGCAAATTAAAAATGCCTATTTTGAAACATCAGGTGATATAAGTATTTATTATTACGAGGATAAGGATATAAAGCCCGGATTGCCTATTACACCAAATTTATTTAAAACAAAAACGGATACTATACTTACTGAAGGATTTTATGCGTGTTCTATTTGCGGAGACACTAAACAGCAAACCCAGGGCAAAGCTATTTGTAAAGTTTGCGAAAATGATAAATGGGTAAAAGCCATTGACACCAAGCGAATTACATAATTTATTATATAATATTCGAATTTATTAAGTCTTAATTAAAAGCATTAAATCCTGTAACATCCATACCCGTTATTAATAAATGGATGTCATGTGTGCCTTCGTAAGTAATAACGCTTTCTAAATTCATCATGTGTCGCATAATTGGGTATTCGCCGGTAATGCCCATTCCGCCATGTATTTGGCGAGCTTCGCGGGCAATTACCAATGCCATGTTTACATTATTACGTTTAGCCATACTAATTTGTGCGGGTGTGGCGCGGTGTTCGTTTTTTAAAACGCCCAAACGCCAGGTTAACAATTGTGCTTTGGTAATTTCGGTAATCATTTCGGCTAATTTTTTTTGCGTTAATTGAAAAGCACCAATTGGTTTACCAAATTGAATGCGCTCTTTACTGTAACGCAAAGCGCTATCATAACAATCCATAGCGGCTCCAATTACACCCCAGGCAATGCCGTAGCGTGCACTGTTTAAGCAGCCTAATGGTCCTTTTAAACCTTTAATGTTTGGAAAAATATTTTCTTTAGGCACTTTAACATTGTCAAACACTAATTCGCCGGTTGCGCTGGCACGTAAACTCCATTTACCATGCGTTTCTGGTGTAGTAAAGCCAGCCATGCCGCGTTCAACAATAATACCTCTAATTTCTCCAGCCTCATCTTTAGCCCAAACAACGGCAATATCGGCAAATGGAGAATTAGAAATCCACATTTTGGCACCATTTAAAATTACATTTTTGCCATCGCCTGCATCTTTAAAATTGGTAAGCATTCCGCTTGGGTTGCTACCATGGTCTGGTTCTGTTAACCCAAAGCAACCCATTAAATCGCCAGAGGCTAATTTTGGTAAATATTTTTTCTTTTGTTCCTCGCTACCGTAAGTATAAATTGGAAACATTACTAACGAGCTTTGCACAGAAGCGGTTGAGCGTAAACCGCTATCGCCACGCTCTAACTCCTGCATGATTAAACCGTAACTAATTTGGTCTAAACCCGCGCCACCATATTCTGTTGGAATATATGGACCAAAAGCACCAATTTCGGCTAAGCCTTTTATCCATTGTTTTGGAAAAACTGTTGTTTGGCAAGCCTCTTCAACAATTGGCGTTACTTCTTTTTTTACCCAAGCACGGGCAGTTTCACGAATAAGTTTGTGTTCGTCGCTTAATAGTTCGTCCATTAAGTAATAATCGTGTGCCTGAAAATTATCTGAAGCCATTTTATTTTAAGTTTTTTACTTTTAATTCTTAGTTATTAAATAACTATTTACTAAAATTATTTATCATTTTTTAATGATACAAATTTAGTAATAAAACAGATGTAGCAAAGAATTGTTTAATAACGTAAAACAGTAAAAGATTATTATTTTGTATTTTTACAATAGTTAAATGCCTAAAATAGCAATTTATAAAAATTTAATTTTTTATTTGGTAAGTTTTGATTTATAGGAAAAATTACATTTGCATATTTTCAGTAAAAATAGTAATAGAACTGGGGCAGCCAAAATATGGTTAGAGCCAACTGAAGTATTTGATAAAGGCGATTTAACAAACGCAGAAGTTAATATGGCTGTTAAGTTGATTGAAGCAAACAAAGAAAAAATAAACGAATTAATAAATAATTTTAGAGCAGGAATTAAAACAAAACCTTTAAACTTTTA
>JAYVGH010000159.1:0-16216 GCA_043772435.1 Bacteroidota bacterium | reverse complement strand
CCAACTCGGCAGGCATAACAGTAACCGTAGCAGCCACCACGCAAACGTACATGGTAAAGCAGGATATTTGTGGCATAATAAAATACGATACAGTTATTGTGTATGCTGGTTCTGTTGGCTTTGTCACGCTGAGCGGAGCTGAGAAGTCTTTAACCATTTACCCAAACCCTACTGATGATATATTAAATGTCACGCTGAGCGGAGTCGAAGCGTCTACCTATAAAATTGACATTACAAATGCTTTAGGGCAGTTAATACAACAACAAGAAATTACGTTTAAAGAAAAGCAAGCTAAAATAAAAACAGATAATTTACCTAATGGAGTATATCTGTTAAATGTGACTTCGACAAGCTCAGCCACCGCCAATTTGCAAACCGTTAGTAAGCGGTTTGTAATAGCGAGGTAATTGGCATTAAATAAATTCCGTAAGATTTGTGTTTTAGTTTTTCGGCGTAGGCATTTGCGAAAGCCTACGTTGTTTGAGCGAAGCGAGTTCGTAGGCGTGAGAAAAACAAAAACATCAAATCAAGGAATTTATTTTAAGCCTTGACTTTTTTGTTACTTTTTGCGTCAAGGCAAAAAGTAAGCGAGAAACTTTACAAAAGCTTTTAACAGTTTGAGCCAGCTTATCAAAGAAGAAGAATTAGAATTTAAAAATAATGTTGTAACCATAAATACTAAAGAGTTGGAGAATGGGGTGTATGTTTTAACACTTCTCGATACGGCTCCTTCGTCGCCTACTCTAAATGACAAGTCTCAAACCGTTAGTAAACGTTTTGTAATTGCGAGGTAGTTGAACTACTTCATTGCGAGTGTTAAAGAAGCAATCCAAAACAATAAAAAAATTTGCTTTTACCGAGTGAAACATCTGGATAACAATAACGAAATAATTACAACAACCCCGTAATATCTTTACTCAACGGATCAACTTTACTCGAGAAAAATTTTACAACTTTTCCGTTTTCGTCAATTAGGTATTTGCAAAAATTCCAGTTTGGCGCATCGTTACAGGTACCATTTAATTCTTTAGTGCTTAAAAATTTGTATAGGGAGTTCATATCGTCGCCCTTTACACTAATTTTTTCCATCATTTGAAAAGTAACACCATAGTTTTTTGTACAAAAGGTTTTAATTTCGGTACTGCTGCCGGGCTCTTGGCCGCCAAAATTATTTGCAGGAAAACCAAGCAAAACCAACTTGCTGCCATATTGCTCGTGCAAGGCTTGTAAGTTTTTGTATTGTGGTGTAAAGCCACATTCGCTGGCGCAATTAATAATTAATATTTTTTTACCTTTAAATTTACTAAGGCTTAAATCTTGCCCCTCAATGGTTTTTAATTTAAAATCGTAAATGCTTTTTTCGTTCAATGTTACTGGTTTTGGATTTTTAAAACTGGCACCCACAAAGGAAATGAATGCTAAAGCTGAAATAAAAATGGGACTGAATATTTTTGTAATTATTTTTTTCATAATGTTTTTTAATAATAACACTAAATTAGCATAAAAGTTCAAATTAAACTAATAATCTAACCACAGGGTTCACCAAGATTTATCACAACGTGCACAAAGAAAATAGTGAACTTTGTAAAACTTTGTAAACTTTGTGGTTAAAAATAAATACAATGAGTGCTATAAAAATTGTAAATAAAATGATGCAAAATGACTTTTTTAGTCAATGGTTGGGAATAGAAATTATTGAAATAAAAGAAGGCTACAGTAAATTAGAGTTAAAAGTTACAAAAAACATGTTAAATGGCTTTGGAATGGCACACGGCGGCATTACTTATTCTTTTGCCGATAGTGCTTTTGCCTTTGCAAGCAATAATAAAGGGAGAAAAAGTGTGAGCATTGAAACAAGCATTACGCATGTATTAGCTTTAAATGAAGGCGATGAAATAATTGCCGAGGCCCATTGCGAAACCGAGACCGAAAAATTAGGGCATTATAAAGTAACAGTATTTTTAAAAAACAATCCCTCTAAAATTGTAGCTTTGTTTAAAGGAATGGTTTATAAAACAACTAAGGTTTGGGAAGTATAATCGACAAAATTTTTAGTTTCACTGTGCGGTTGGTTGGCGTTTCGCGGAGCTCAGGAAAGCGAGAATTAATTTTTCTTTGAAAATTCATCGAGGGCGCTTGCGTTTTTTTAATGCGCAGGCAATATATTAGGAGGCGCATTAAAATTAACGTCGATTGAATTTTCAAGAAAAATTAAGTGCGGGCAGTCAATCGAAACGCCTTGTCTTTTGCCTACTTTTTGACTAAGAAAAAGTAGGAAAGAGAATTTTTCACAAAAAGTAACAACAATTGTAAGTTTTTTTATTTTAATATAAGAGTTTAATTATTTTGTAATTTTATGATATGCTAAAAAAACGATTGTTAATAATTGCTTGTTCTTTATTCACCTTTATTTTATCACCTTCTTATAAATTAAAACCACCATTTGCGTATCAACTAGCAGTATTAAAATACAACGGCGGTGGCGATTGGTACGCCAATTTGGAAACATCCTTACCTAATTTAATTAAATTTTGTAACGACAATTTAAAAACTAATATTAACCCCGAGCAAGCTACAATTGATGCCGGAAGCGCAGAAATTTTCAATTATCCTTTTGTACATATGACAGGGCATGGCAATGTTATTTTTAATAATCAGGAAGCTGAAAATCTTCGTAATTATTTAATGGCCGGCGGTTTTTTACATGTTAGCGATAATTATGGCATGGATAAATTTATTCGCCCACAATTAAAAAAAATATTCCCCGAATTAGATTTAGTTGAGTTGCCTTTTACACACCCCATTTATCATCAAAAATATAACTTTGAAAACGGGTTGCCCAAAGTGCACGAGCACGATAATAAACCACCGCAAGGTTTTGGTTTAATTTACAAAGGACGTTTAGTTTGTTTTTATGACTTTGAGTGCGATTTAGGCGATGGCTGGGAGAGTGCAGAAATTCATAAAGATAGCGAGGAGGCACGCGCAAAAGCACTTAAAATGGGAGCTAATATAATTAGTTATGCCTTTATGGGTTTTGATAAAAAATAAGTTTTTAATTACTGTAACTTTTAATATGGCACATACGTCTTAAGAATTATGAAGTACATTTTACTTTCGTTTCTTTTTTTATCATTTGCGTTTAGCGCGCAAACCTACATTTTATCCGGAAAAATTTCAGACAAAAACGAAGCTCTGCCTTTTGCAACCATTATTGTTAAAGGTACTACACAGGGTACTAATAGTAATATTAATGGGCTTTATACATTAAAACTTCCGGCCGGTATTTATGAAATAGTTTACCAGTATGTTGGCTATACTAAAAGAGTTGAAAAAATAGAATTAAATGCTGATAAAAAATTAGACATGCTTTTAATAGCAGATGGTGTCGCTTTAAAAGAAGTAGAAATAAAAGCAGGAGAAGACCCTGCAGTAGCTATAATAAAAAAAGCAATTAAAAAACGAAAATATTATCTCAATCAATTAGATGCTTATATCTGCAAAGCGTACATAAAAGGCTTACAACGCATTAATAGTATCCCAAAAAATTTAGTAAAATTTATAAAATTAGGTGGTGGAGATGCCAGCGATACCAATACTTTAAAAGGTATTGTGTATTTAAGCGAAAGCGAAAGCAAATACCATTTTGAAAAACCCGATAACGAAAAAGAAATTATGTATAGCAGTAAAGTAAGTGGCGATACGCGTGCATTTAGCTTTAATCAGTTGAGCGATATGAAAATAAATTTTTATCAAAACCTAATACAATTAAGCGGTTTAAGCCCGCGTCCGTTTGTTTCGCCCATTAACGAAAATGCTTTTTTATATTATCGTTATTATTTAATTGGTAAAATTACTAACGAAGGAAAATTAATTAATAAAATTAAAGTAGTACCAAAACGCAGTAACGACCCATGTTTTAGAGGTTTTATTTATATACAAGATAGCACGTGGCGCATTACAAGTGCCGATTTGCAACTTACAAAAGATGCCAAAATAAATTTTGTAGATACTCTTTATATTAAGCAAATACATTCGCCTGTTGTAGGCGATAGCGTTTGGATGCCCTTTACTTTAAATTTTGGATTTGATTTTAATGCCTTTGGATTTAAGGGTAATGGCTATTTTAATGCCAACATAAAAGAATACGATTTGCGCCCCACATTTCCAAAAAAGTTTTTTAAAAATGAAGTATTTGTGGTGGAAGAGGGTGCCAATAAAAAAGACAGTGCCTACTGGGAAACCAACCGAGCTGTGCCTTTAACTAGCGATGAAAAAGTAGATTATCATAAAAAGGATAGTAGCGAAAAAATTACCGATACCGATAGATATAAAGATTCGGTGGATAAAAAACGAAATAAATATAAAGCCTCAAATTTAATTTTAGGCTACACCTATCGCATTACAAAAAAAGAGTTTAGTATTAGTTTACCCGGACTTGTTACCGATGGCTTTCAATACAATACTGTTGAAGGATACAACCTCTCGTACAGCTTATCAATCAATAAATCGTACGAAGATAATAGACGGTATAGTGTAGCGGGTAAATCACGGTATGGTTTTTCAAATAAACTATGGGGGGGTGAGTTAGGTTTTAATTATTTATTTAAACCGGAAAAATTTTCGCGTTTTGCCATTAATTTAAAATCAATTGCAGTACAATATAATCAGCAAGACCCCATTTCACCGCTTATAAACAGCTTTTACTCTTTGTATCTTAACCGTAATTACATGAAAGTTTTTAAAGAAACCGGGGTTGAACTAGGTTATTTTACCGAATTAATAAATGGTGTTTATTTTAATTCGGTTGTTAAATATGTAGAACGTGCCGCTTTAAAAAACACTAGCAACTACTTAATTATCGACGACAAAAATTTATTATTTACAAGTAATAATCCTCAAAACCAATTTTCGCACGATTCTTTATTTACCACTAATAACGCTTTAACAGCTGAGGTAAGTTTTTCGTTTCGCTTTAAACAAAAATATTACACTTTGCCACACCAAAAAATAATTAGTGGTAGCAAGTATCCTCGCCTTAGTATTATTTATAAAAAAGCGTTTCCGTATTTAAACACTACAGCTAATTATGATTTGGCAAGTGCTGTACTTTCTGACAATGTTAAACTAGGATTGTTTGGTAACTTTAGTTACAAACTACGTGGTGGTGGTTTTTTAAACACACAAAAATTATTGTTTATGGATTTTAAATATTTTTTGGGAAACCAAACTATTTTTAACACTAACGATTATTTAAGTAGTTTTAGATTATTACCATACTATACTTTTAGCGCCGATAAATGGTATGCGGAAGCGCATGGTGAACATCATTTTAACGGTTTTATAATTAATAAATTGCCTTTACTAAAAAAATTAAAAGTGGGTGAAGTTATTGGCGGGCATTTTTTAGCAAGTAATAAACTTTCGCGGTATTATGAAGTAAATTTTGGAATTGAAAAAATATTTAAAATAATACGTTTTGATTATGTATTAGGCTTTGCACCCGATAATACATTAAAACAAGGTTTTACGTTTGGCTTAAATGTAGGTTTTTAAAAAAATAAAATTGTATGATAAAAAAATTTATAGCGCTTATATTACTGCTGAATACAAGTTTGGTAAGTGCCCAAACATCAAGCACTAGCCCTGAATTTGAAGCACAAGTTATTGGTGGAAAAGAATACTTTGAACAGATATTACAAACACAACTAACTTTGCCTAAAAGCATTTTAACTCCAAATTTTGACGTAAAATTAACGGCGTTTTTTGATTTGGATTCAGCCGGAAAAGCTGTTAATGTTAAATTAGAAGGCCAAATAAATAACGCCCTTAGAAATGAAATAATTCTCATTTTTAATTTTTTAAGGTTTTACAAAACACTTAATTTACCTAACGAAAGTCGCCCTTATTTTTTATTTTTTAAATTATCTACCGAAAAATATAATAAGTATTTTAAGCAAAAAAATAAATTTAATTTAAAAAAATTGACACGAGCAGATAGCAGTTATGTAATTTTTTCGAAAGCTGATAAACCGCCCGAATATTATAAAAATGGCGATGATGGATTAAATGAATTTATCCTTTCAACTATTGAATATCCAAAATTAGCAATAGAAAAATCGGTTGAAGGAACCGTAATAATTGAGTTTGTGGTTGAAACAAATGGATACATCACTAACATTGCAATTAAACAAGGCGTAAATACAGGCTGTACCGAAGAGGCCATTCGCTTAATTAAAGAAACTAAGTGGCAACCGGCAATTTTAAATAGTAAATTGGTAAGGTATAAAACTAACTACCCCATTACGTTTAGTTTACGAAATGTAAATAAGGATAATTCTAATTCTGGTCTAATGGGGCAATAGTTTTTGCCGATTTTTTTCTATAATTATTTCGTAATTTAATTACGATAAACAAAAAAACTAAACTACATACCACTACGGTTATTAGGCTTAAGGTAGCTTCTTTAAAATAAAACGATAAAAAGGAAGTGGCAATAGTTAAAACTGTAAATACATATACTACAATAACGGTTTTAACATGCCCAAAGCCACAATCCAACAACATGTGGTGAATATGATTTCTATCGGCTGTAAATGGTGATTGACCTTTAACAGCGCGCATTATAAATACCCGCAACGTATCTAATAAAGGATAAATTAAAGCGCTTATAACAAATACAGGTTTGCTTACTTGTATCCAAACACCTTCAATATTTTGTATAGGATATTCTATAAGTTTAAAAGCCAATACACTTATAAACATACCTATTGTTAAAGAGCCCGAATCGCCCATAAAAATTTTAGCGGGCGAAAAATTAAAAATTAAAAATCCTCCTAACGAACCTGCTAACGCAAAGGACAGTGCCGCATAGGGATACTCGTTAGCAAAAATAAACCAGGTACCAAAGGTACAACATATTAAAAACCCCACTCCACCGGCTAAACCATCTACGCCGTCAATTAAATTAAAAGCGTTTACCACTACAACGTATGTAAAAATAGATAAGAAAACACTTCCCCAATTTGGAATATCATAAACGCCAAAAACCCCGTGCAAGCTGGTAATACGAATATCGCCCATTAATACTAAAATTAAGGCTACAACAATGTGAGCAAATAATTTTTTTACTGGAGCTGTGCCAATAATATCATCTTTTACACCAACAAAAAATAAAATTAAACTACACGCCACAATTAATTTAAACTCTTTAACTGATTGAAAAATTTTATCATAATAATGCATATCCTCAATACTATACCAAAGAGAAAATGCAAATAAGGTACCGGCAAATATTATAATACCACCAATAGTTGGTACCGAGCGTTTGTGAATTTTTCTCCCCTCGCTAGGCACATCTATTAAACGTTTTAGCACTGCCACTTTTATTAAAGCAGGGGTTGAGTAAAGTACAACAATAAATGCTGTTAAAAAAACAAGTATTAATACCGCCATCTAAAAATCGTAATAAGCATTGTATAAATTAGTTTTAAAACCAAAATACACATAGCTTGTTTGGTTATTTAAGTGTTTAAAGTTATTAAAATTTTGCACACGGTAGTTAATCCCACACATTACGTTTAAGTTATATGATGGATTTATAACATATCCTAACTTAGCGTTTATTGCAGACATTGTGTAATAATAATTAGTTTTTAGAGGAACAGATTGATAGTTGTATTTTATATTTGTAAAAAAACGTTTCCATTTATAATCGGTAATAAAAACTAATTCTTGCCCATAATTAGGTGTATAGGCTAAGTTTTGATTGTAATGCGAGTAGGACTGATTTGTTGCTATACCACTTGGATTTTTATAACTGCCTTCGTTTACAAAATTATATTCCATTTGTAAAAACAAATTGTTTACTCCAAAACAATCAAAATAATTAAGCCCCGCTTGATAACCAAAGCTATTACCAAGTTGTGTGGTATCGCTTAAATTATCAGCCATAAATTGCCCATAAACGTTAAGTTTATTTGTTATTTTAAATTTTAAATCGGCGCCTGCTAAAATATTATTTTTATTATTTAACCCAAAACGGGTAATGTTAGTGTAAATTACAGGATTAAAATATTCCCAACTTAAGTGCTGATTATTTTTATCATCTCCCGCTTGCCAAATTAATCCTTGAAAAAATCCTATGTTTAAAAATTTAGTTGCATTTATACTTAGATATTGGAATGATGCTGCCTTTTTTTGAAACAAACGTTCGGCATATTTGGTAGATGTTACGCTTGCGGGACTTAAATTCATTAACACCGCATAAATATTTGAATACTGCATTCTACCTTTAAACCATTTTTGTGTAAGGCGTGCGTATGGATAATTAAAAGCATTATCGCTTAATAATAATGAACGGTACCCGTTGCCAATTTTTTGTTTACCGTGCCCTACTTGTATATTTAAATTTTTTGATGCTTGATAGGAGAAAAATCCGGATGAAAATGCGTAATCATAACCTGTTGTTTTAAATGTTTTCCAACGACCTTGTCCGGGTATAACAGTTGTAGAATTAGCATTGTTTGAAATATAATTCGGAAACCGCGATTGGTTTTCTGCAAAAATCGTTTCAAAGTAAAATTTTGAACCTATATAACCACTTGCAATAAAACCACGTGTATTATTGCTTAAAATACGATAATTAGTATCCGATAAATCTTTTCCCAATTCTAAATTTAAAAGTGGATCAATCCGTAATTTAAAATTTTCGTTACGCGGCTCAACTTTAATAACATGTTTAAAAAACACAACATCCAGCGCTGGGTCATCTACAATGTATTTAAAAATGCGGTGTGTATCGGCTACGTTATAGTATTTGGCAGAAAAAAAAGGAATATAAGGTTGTATGCCGGAATGAAGACTAGAATCTTTTTTCGCCAGCTGCTTTTGGGTTAAAACATTAAAAATATAGTCGTTTGGCAGGTTGTAAAATTGCGCTTTGTAACTAAAGCACAAAAAAATCAGAAGGCAAGAGAGTAAGACGGCATAACGGTTAGACTGCAGGGAAGCGGGTTTATAAAATGAAAAATTTGTCATACATCTTCTTGTATTTTCCTTCAAAAAATTACCACGCTTTTACATTTTCTTTTTTCTTAAAATCGTCGTACACCATTTTAATGCCTTCCGGTAATTCAATAGTATGCTTCCAGCCTAAACTATGCAAATACGAAACATCCATTAATTTACGGGGTGTGCCGTCGGGCTTATTTAAATCGTGTTTTATTTTGCCGGTATAGCCAACAATATCTTTAATTAATAATGCTAAGTCTTTAATGGTTAAATCTGTTCCACAACCAATATTTACGTGTTTAACGCCGCTATAATTTTGCATTAAAAACACACAGGCGTCTCCTAAATCGTCGGCATGTAAAAATTCACGCATTGGTTTACCCGTTCCCCACATTTCTACAAATGGTAAATTATTTTCTCTTGCATCGTGAAATTTACGAATAAGCGCGGGTAATACGTGGCTGTTGTTTAAATTATAATTATCGTTTGGTCCGTACATATTTGTAGGCATAACACTTATAAAGTCGCAACCATATTGGCGTTTATAACTTTCAATCATTTTAATGCCTGCAATTTTTGCAATAGCGTAGGGTTCGTTTGTTTCTTCTAAAAATCCGCTTAATAAATATTCTTCCTTTAAGGGTTGAGGCGCTAATTTGGGGTAGATGCACGAACTGCCTAAAAACATTAATTTTTTTACTACAGATAAATATGAATTATGAATAACATTATTTTGAATCACTAAATTTTCATAAATAAAATCGGCACGAAAGGTGTTGTTTGCCTGAATACCGCCCACTTTTGCCGCTGCTAAAAAAACGTATTCGGGCTTTTCGGAAGTAAAAAAATCACTAACCCTTTGCGAGTTGCGTAAATCTAATTCTGTACTTGTTTTTAAAATAAAATTTGTAAATCCTTTTTTTTGAAGATTACGGAGTATGGCTGAGCCAACCATTCCTTTATGACCGGCAATGTATATTTTAGAATTAAGATTCATTTATTAGCCACTGATTGCGCAGATTATACCGATAATCAATTTATACACTCTGCGAAATCAATGAAATCTGTGGCATAAATTGATATAAAAACAATTTACTCCTTATAATTCAAAATTTTATGCCCACCATCTAACAAATATTTATCTCGCTTAAACAATTCTACATCTGCGGCAACCATCTCTTTACATAACTCAGCAACGGTGTAGGTGGGCGTCCAACCCATTTTTGTTTTGGCTTTGGTAGCATCGCCTACTAATAAATCAACCTCGGCGGGTCGGTAATATTTAGGGTCAATTTCAACTAAAACTTTTCCTGAGGCAGTATCAATTCCTTTTTCATTTTCGGCTTTGCCTTCCCATTTAAGTGTAATCCCCACTTCGGCAAATGCCATATTAATAAATTTTCTAACGCTAATTTTAATGCCTGTCGCTAATACAAAATCTTCGGGTTCATCTTGCTGCAACATGCGCCACATGCCTTCTACATAATCTTTTGCATGCCCCCAATCACGTTCGCTATCTATGTTTCCCATAAATAATTTTTGTTGCAAACCCAAACTAATTTTCGCAACACCGCGTGTAATTTTACGTGTAACAAAGGTTTCGCCGCGCATAGGACTTTCGTGGTTAAACAAAATACCATTGCAAGCGTACATACCATAAGCTTCGCGGTAATTTTTTGTAATCCAAAAGGCATATAATTTAGCGACACCATAAGGGCTACGCGGATAAAATGGTGTAGTTTCCTTTTGTGGAATTTCTTGTACTAAACCATACAACTCGCTTGTAGAGGCCTGATAAAAACGTGTTTTCTTTTCTAAGCCTAAAATGCGAATGGCTTCTAAAATACGCAGGGTACCAATTCCATCGGCATTTGCTGTATATTCAGGTGTATCAAAGCTAACTTTTACGTGGCTCATAGCAGCCAAATTGTATATCTCGTCGGGTTTAACTTCCTGCACAATTCTAATTAAATTGGTGCTATCGGTTAAATCGCCATAATGCAATTTAAAATTAACGTGTTTTTCGTGTTGGTCTTGGTACAAATGATCAATTCTATCAGTATTAAATAAAGAACTGCGGCGCTTTACGCCATGTACCTCATACCCTTTACTTAATAATAATTCTGAAAGATACGCGCCGTCTTGCCCAGTAACCCCTGTAATTAATGCGATTTTTGCCATATTAAATTAACGAATAGCAATATTACGAAAAATTAACTAAATCTTAAACAATATGTAAGGGTTGATGAACGTTGAATTTTAATTATATTTACACTCAATTATTTTACAATGAAATCAACATTCACAAAAAAAAATTATTACATTTTTATTACCGGCATTGTATTAATAGGCTTGGGCTATTTATTAATGATTGGTGGCGGTAGTGATGACCCTAACGTTTTTAATCCTGCTATTTTTGATTTTCAACGTATTACTTTAGCACCCATTGTTTGTTTGTTAGGCTTTGCGGCTATTATTGTTGCCATTATGTGGCGCCCAAAAGTTACACAAACAGAGGTTGTTAAATAATGGAAACCCCTAATAAACCTACCGTAGTTGCAGCACCAAAAAAAAATAAACTTAAAAGGTTTATACTTATTTTTAGTTTGAGCCTTATTTTAATTTTTTTTATTTACTATTTAATTTGTGGCATGACATATAGTGATGGAACACGAAGTGGTATATTAACCAAAGTAAGTAAAAAAGGGTATATTTTTAAAACCTACGAAGGCGAGTTAAACATTGGAGGTTTTAGCGATGGTAGTGGTACAATAATGCCAAATAGCGTTTTTAAGTTTTCGGTAATAAATACTAAAGTGTACGAAAAGCTACAACAAAAAGAAGGTAAAAAAGTAGTTTTAAAGTATAAACAAGTTATGAAAAACTTTTTTTGGCAAGGCGATACCGATTATTTTATTCAAGACGTTACAGATGTAAAGCAATAGCAAAATATGCTTCCAATAGGCTTATACAAACATTACAAAGGCAATTTTTATGAAGTAATTGGCATTGCTAAACACAGCGAAACGTTAGAAGAATTGGTTGTTTACAAAGCTACCTATGAACTTGCAGGCGAAAATTTGTGGGTACGACCTTTAACTATGTTTATTGAAACTATTTTTGTAAACGGCACAAAAGTAAAACGTTTCGAGAAGATTTAAGTACAGATATTTTCTCTAAAAATTGCCACAGATCTCACAAATTCCCCAGATTTTATGTATCTGTATCTCCGAAAAATCTGTAGCAAAAAAATCAGAAAATTTAATTAATCCTTCTTAATAATTTTACTTTCAAAAGTAAAGCCGTTTGCTTTTAATTTGTAAAAATAAATGCCGGCGCATGTTTTGTTGCCTTTTACGTCTTTGCCGTCCCACACCCAATCGTGTGAACCTTCGGATTCTTTACCTATAATGTATGACCCTATTTTTCTACCAATTAAATCTGTTATTTCAATACTTACATCCGAAGCTTGATTTAAAACATAACGAATTGTTACCGAATTATTAAACGGATTTGGAAATGCGATAGCGTGAATGGATGCGCTGTTGCCGGTATTTTCTTTTATGCCTAATAAAGGATCGCTGTTTATTATTGCTTCAATGTCTATTGATTCATCGCCGGGTTGGTAATCTAAATACATCATTCCGTCAAACAACATTTCATCTTTGGTGCCCGTATATGAATATACTACTATAGGCGGATTATTAGGATTATTAGGGTTGTTTGTTGTGTTATCAAAAACATGTTTAGAATAAAGTTTATAACCGGCTGGAATTTTTACTAATTTTTTAAAGGTATAATAATCCTGCCACTCAAAATCCCATTTATTTATACGAACCAATGGAATGGTATCAACGCCGGGGTTTACAGCGTAATATAAAATACTTGTACACAACAAATGAGAGTGTGGCATTACTGCAAATGCAGATAGAGGGCTTGTTAAACTTGATGAAGCGGATGGGTAATAAGCAGAATAAGGTGTTACTGTATTAGGTTGAATTTGCATAGACCAATTTTGAAGAGGGGTAGTAGAATAAATTCGCCTAACACCTGTTGTACCAATTGGGTAAAAAAACAACCTAATTTTTGTACTATCAACCTGCCCCGCACTGCCTGCAGGATAATGCATTTGGATAATAACTTTTGAACCTGCCTTTAAAACCATACCTGCTTTTAAAGCACCTTGACTTGGAAAAACAGTAGCATGTGAACCAGGCGCATAAGTACCAATACCTAAATTACCGGGAATATTGTAACAACCGCCCGATAAATCACTTGCATAAGCACCCGTTGTATCGGCAGTAATTACGGCATGATGTACAATTGGTTTGTTGCCCGGTATTACTTCAAAGGCTCTTAAAATTCTATCTTGTGTTAAACCTGAAGGAATTGAAAAACAATAGTATTTATCACTTGTTGATGATGTGCTTGTAAATGTACCAATACCTAAAACTAAATCAGGTGTACCAATTAATTCATATTGCGAAGAATATACCGGTACCGCAGGCGCTAGCGTAGTATCGCCTTTTAAAATGCCCCCACTAATCCAATTTAAAATTTTTGTTTTTTCACTACTGGTAATTATACGCTCGTGCTGAAAACGAGTATAGGTCGTGTCTGCACCCCAAGGCGGCATAATATTATTATTTAAATTATACTGAATGCTACCAGCCTTAATAGCTATTTGGCTGTAATTCATAAAGGGATAATTAGATGCACCAGTATGGTGGCAACTTGTGCAACGGGCGTAAAAAATACCGGCTACATCTTTATACACTAATTGTGCTTTAATAGTATTAATTAAAACAAAACCTAAAACGCAAAAAAGTAAATTTTTTTTCATTTGTATTTTTTTTAGAATCATAAAGTTAATAAAAATTTTAAACAATAATAGTATCTATTTAATTATCTTTATATAAATGGAATCGGCCACCTTAAATACTATTAAAAAAGAATTGCAGCAATTGCCCCAAAAACAATTGGTAGAGTTGTGTGTGGCTTTAGCTAAATATAAAAAAGATAATAAAGAATTTTTAGATTATTTATTGTTTGAAGCCCACGATAAAAATAACTTTGTTTTAAGTGTAAAAAAACAAATTGACGAACATTTTGCAGAATTAAAAGTACAAACAAATTTATATTATGTTAAAAAAAGTTTGCGTAAGCTGCTACGTATAATTACAAAGTACTGTAAATACATTGGCGATAAAGGCTTGGCCGCCGACTTACATATTTATTTTTGTAAAAAATTTAAAGCTAGCGGCATACCTTACAACAAAAGCCAATTGCTAATAAATATGTACGAGCAACAGTTAAAAAAAATAAACGCGCTTATAAAAACGTTGCACGAAGATTTGCAGAGTGATTATTTAAGGGAGTTGGAAGAGGTTTAACACTAAAGTAATTTAACAAATAGACAAGCGATATCCGTTTCTTTGATAGGATGCACTCCGCTCCGCAGGATTTGTAATCCTGCGGAATTAATTATAATTTAGATGTATAACTAGCTTAATAACCCGCATGATTAATAACCTTGCCGAGTTGGATAAACGAAATAAATTTAAGTATATTTGATAAAGGTCTATATTTAATTACAATTAATAATAAAAATTATAAGCAAAGCGATAGGATAATTTTACAATGATAAAAGCAATAAAATATGTTATTTATATTATTTTAGTTTTTAGTTTTTTTACTTGCCGCAAAAAAAGTGATGTAAATATAACTGTATATAATTATGCCATGAGCGAACCTATTGCTTTTGCCGAAGTAGGGATATTTGAGGTTAGGTATAAAGGAAGCATATTTTCAGCATCCGCCGAATGTAAAGAAATTGCCCATGCCACCGCCGATGAAAATGGAAGATGCATATTTGATAATGTTAAATTAAAAAACACTAAAGCAGTACAATATGTAGCTAAAATTAAATACGCTTATGGAAAAGCCGAAAGTTACAATTGTAATGTAACACAAAATAGCGAAGTACTAAAAACAGGCACTAACAATTTGGTTTTAAATAACAATGATTTTGATGCTTATTTTAAGGTACAGTATAATTATTTATTAAACCCTTCTCAATCTGGCGATACCTTAGTTATTGGTATTGCCAGTCCGAAATATTCTGTTCCTAATCAACCCTATCCATTTGGGGGGGGGGGTGTATTTTATGCTAGCCCATATTTTGGCTGTAACGGTTATCCTTTTGCTAGTTCATTTCAAACCATTGTTGAAAAAACAAATGCCGGAAAAAATGTGTTACATATTAGAAAAAGAAAAATGGGTATTGTTACCAATAGCATAGATACCATAAAGATTCAACCTTACGAAACAAAAATTATAGAAATAAATTGGTAAAATAAAGCTAATGTTAAAATTAATTTTAAAATATACTGTTGTGATTGTGTTAATTAGTTCGCACTCATGCGCAAAAAAACAAAGTAAAACAAGTGCCCCGCCACCTGCACCAATTTTAATTAGTGGGGGATTTATTTACAATCAAATAACTACAAATTTGGTTCCACAAACAACTAATGCTACACAAATACAATGCGTGTGTTATTTTTTTAACCCACCTATTGATTATATTAACTCTTATGGAGTTTCGTATGTTGATGTTGGTGCGGTTACTATAAATTCAGTTACGTTACAAAAATCATTTTATCAACCGGGTGTACCAAACTACAGTAGTAATTCAATAAACTCATTGCCTTTAAATATTTCAATAAGCGGCAGTAGTAATTTTTCGGCAACTACATTTACTGACACAGGTAATTTTTTCCCAAGTTTTACAAATAGTAATCAGCTTCCCAATAGCATTTCAAAATCAGCTGGTTTTACATTTACCTTAAGTAATTTAGTAAATACAACCGTAACCGATGTAACTATTGGTGGTATTACCAATTCTTTTATGGGGAATGTCATTTCTTTTTCGCCCTCTCAGTTAAGCGCATTGTCAACAAGTACATTTTCAACGATTAGAATAAAATGTCAATCAACAACAAATACATTAGCGTTTGGTAATAAAAATTATAGCACAACAAACACCTTATCTTATGCAAAACAAGGAATAAGTATTGTGCCTTGATAAAACCTTTTTATATTTTACCTACAAATTATTAATCGGTGGGCTTTGTTTAGGAATTTTAAAGTCGCTTAACATACTTGCTTTTATATTAATGGTTAAAAAATAACTTTTACGTGCGCC
>JAYVGH010000158.1:0-2076 GCA_043772435.1 Bacteroidota bacterium | reverse complement strand
GGCGCACGTAAAAGTTATTTTTTAACCATTAATATAAAAGCAAGTATGTTAAGCGACTTTAAAATTCCTAAACAAAGCCCACCGATTAATAATTTGTAGTAATTTTATAAATCGTGAGGATTAATTACTTTAAGATTATCAATATTTATAAAATCAGAAACGTTTCGCGAAATCAATGTTAAATTGTAAATTAATGCTGTTGCAGCAATTATGGCATCGCCCAATGCTATTTTTTTGGTTTGCCGTATGGCAATTGTTTTTTCTATAACTGTTTCGCTAATTGGCAAAATGTTTGCAATTTGCATAAATTGGTATAAAGGTTTTAATTGCATTTTTGTGGCATTTTGCCAACCAAGTACCTCAATTTTTGTAACAGCCGAAACTGTAGTTTCAATAGCGTTTAAAAATGTTTTTGCTTTTTGTGGTAGTTTATTGCCAAAATTATCGATAATGACGTTAGTATCTATTAAATACTTCTGCTCCATTGTTTGCGTGCTTTTTGTGTACTTTGTTTTAATAGTTTATAGTCTGCATCACTTATAACACCACAAAAATCAGCCATTGTTTTTTTAGGGTTTATGTTTTTATCATCTGTAATTTCGTCTAATGCATAAAATAATATTTCTATTTTTTTACCAACATAATTATTTGGTATAGTTAAATTATAGGTGTTATTTTTAGGTGTAGCGGTTGTTTTTATCATAAATTATGTTGTGTAAAAAACTTACACAAATATAATTAAATTCGATTAAAAAAAATAGTGAGGAGTTTTTAGCTAAATTTATGAGGGTACTTTTTGGCATAAATAAAAAGTTACCGCCTAACATTAACATAAAAGCAAGTATGTTAAGCGAATTAAAATTCCTAAACAAAGCCCCCCGATTAATAATTTGTAAAACCTATTTATTTAAACAAGTTTTTTCGCTTTTAATAGGTTAACCCTTGGTAGATTTGTTAGGTATACTATTAACCATTAAAAACATCAAAAAACGCCACAGGTTTGTAGATTTTAAAGATTGAAACCCATAACGAGTTAATTTATTAGCACAATTTTAAAGTGTATACTGTTTCAAATAATATGCAAATTTGTAGCAAAAACAACGTTACGAGAAATTTTTTAGCTTAAAATTATAGAGCCTTATAGTTATATTTTAATTAAATTTACAATACCTTATAAAATTGACAAAACAAGAACACATAAATTATTGGTTACAATCTGCTGAAAAGGAAGGTGTATTAATTGAAAAACTATTTAATTCGGGCGATTACGTTTATAGTTTGTTTTTTTGCCATTTATATTTAGAAAAATTATGCAAAGCCCTTTGGGTAAAAAACAACATTGATAATATTGCGCCACGCACACACAATTTAATGTATTTGTTAAACGCTTCGAACATTGAATTAAACGAAGCCGAATTAATTTTTTTTACCGAAATGAATGCTTGGCAGTTAGAAGGACGTTACCCGGATTATAAATTTGCTATTTATAAATTATGCACCAAGCAATTTACACAACCCTTAATTACACAAACTAAATATTACACAAAATGGCTACACAACAAGATGCAATAACTACTGCAAAACAATTTACAAGCCAATTGGTACAATCGGGTTTACACTTAAAAAGAGCCGTATTGTTTGGTTCGTTTTCTACAAATAACCAAACAAGTTATAGCGATATTGATTTGGCTTTAGTAGCGGATGAATTTATTTCGTTAACCCCAAGCGATATCACTAAATTTTCGAAAATTTTAGGGAAATTTTATTTGATACAACCACGCACATACAACACAAATGATTTTACAGTTAGTAACGACCCCTTTGTTGAAGAAATATTAAAAACAGGTATTGATATTAAATTTTAACTTACATAAAAAATTTATCTATTAACACATATTCTTTTCTGTTTTTATTAAGCTACCATTAGTATAGTTATTTTTAAAATGCTGGGAAGCCCGCATTGATTGGGTACCTTTTGGCGCACGTAAAAGTTATTTTTTAACCATTAATATAAAAGCAAGTATGTTAAGCGACTTTAAAATTCCTAAACAAAGCCCACCGATTAATAATTTGTAG
>JAYVGH010000157.1:0-4365 GCA_043772435.1 Bacteroidota bacterium | reverse complement strand
AAACAAAGGAAGCGAAATTAATTCCAAAAAATAATAATAGAGTAATTGATAAAACAAATCAGCTTTACACAAAAATTTTTGCTGATACTTCTTACTTAGAAAGCCTTTACAAACAATACGATTTAGTAGATATTATAACCTTAGATTCCTCAATAAAAATAAATTTAAAATACGCCGATACTAATAATTTTATTCATAAAAATTTATACGATGGGCTCCGAAAAGCATACTTGCCTTGTGAAGTAGCCAACCATTTGTGCAACGCCCAATTTTATTTAAAGCAAATAAATCGTAATTATTCTTTAGTAATTTTTGACGCTGTTCGTCCATTTCACATTCAACAATATATGTGGGACAGTTTAAAAATTCCGAATAATTTAAAGTATAATTATTTAGCGCCACCCTTTGAAGAAAGTTTACACAATTACGGTTGTGCCGTTGATGTAAGCATTATAAATATTTCTACAAATTTAATTTTAGATATGGGAAGCCCATTTGATTCATTCCAAAAGCTTAGCCAACCTGTTTATGAATTTCAATTTTTAAAAACAGGAGAACTTTCTAAAGAAGCTTATGAAAACAGAAAACTATTGCGTAAAGTAATGCACTTTGGGAATTTTTATGGTATTACCAGCGAGTGGTGGCACTTTAATTATTGTACAAAAGAGCAGGCAACACTTAGGTTTAAATTGATAAAATAATACCTGGACTTTTTACCTTAAACTTTTTACGTTTTTTTGTCATTCCGACGGTAGGAGAAATCTTTTAGTAGAGATGCTTCCTTCGTCAGCATGACATCGTTTTTTTTCTTAAAACAATATGACTATGTGGTTTAAAATTTCTAAAATAATCTTTAACTTTAGCCTATGTCTTTCAACCTCATTTCCGAATTTCAACCTACTGGTGACCAACCTGAAGCCATTAAACAATTAGTAGCAGGTATTAATTCAAGTACCAAACATCAGGTTTTATTAGGTGTTACAGGTTCCGGTAAAACCTTTACTGCTGCCAATGTTATACAACAAACAAATAAGCCTACCTTAATTTTAAGCCATAATAAAACTCTCGCAGCACAGTTGTATCAAGAGTTTAAACAGTTTTTTCCTGATAACGCGGTAGAATATTTTGTTAGCTATTACGATTATTATCAACCTGAAGCTTATTTACCAACTACCGGAACGTACATTGAAAAGGATTTAGCAATTAACGATGAAATTGAAAAATTGCGTTTAAGCACTACGTCTTCTTTGTTATCTGGACGAAGAGATGTAATCGTCGTAAGTTCTGTAAGTTGCATTTATGGTATGGGTAATCCAAGCGATTTTAAAGCAAACATAATTGCAATACACGTTGGACAAAAAGTTTCTCGTAATAAATTACTGCATCAATTTGTACAATCTTTATATTCACGAACTACAGGCGATTTTAAACGTGGTACCTTTCGTGTAAAAGGTGATACTGTTGATATTCATTTATCGTACACCGATTACTGCGCGCGTATTTCTTTTTTTGGCGATGAAATTGAAAGCATTGAAACTTTTGATAGCGCAAATAATCATGTCTTAAATAAATTTGAATCCTTTACCATTTACCCTGCAAACATATTTGTAACTGCGCCCGACACTATGCAAAAAGCACAGTTTTTTATTGAGGAGGATATGAAAAAACAAGTTGAATTTTTTAAACAACAAGATAAAGTATTAGAAGCAAAACGCTTAGAAGAACGTGTTAATTTTGATTTAGAAATGATGCGCGAATTAGGCTATTGTAGCGGTATTGAGAATTACTCGCGTTATTTTGATGGCAGGTTGCCGGGTACGCGTCCCTTTTGTTTGTTAGATTATTTTCCCAACGATTTTTTAATGTTGATTGACGAAAGCCACGTTACTCTGCCACAAGTGCGGGCTATGTTTGGCGGCGATTTAAGCCGTAAACAAAATTTAGTGGAATATGGTTTTCGCCTACCATCAGCGTTAGATAACCGTCCGTTAAAGTTTGAAGAATTTTATGGCTTGTTAAATCAGGTAATATACATTAGCGCAACGCCCTCCCAGTTTGAGTTACAAGAGGCTGAGGGAATTGTGGTAGAACAACTCATTCGTCCTACTGGTATTTTAGATCCTATTATTGAAGTACGTCCTTGTAACACACAAGTGGATGATTTACTCGACGAAATTCATAAAGTAGCTGCAAAAGACGAACGTATTTTAGTTACAACGCTTACCAAACGTATGGCGGAGGAACTAACCAAATATTTAATAAAATTAAATATACGTTGCCGTTATATACACAGCGAGGTTGATACGTTGGAGCGTATTGAAATTTTGCGTCAATTACGCATTGGTATGTTTGATGTATTGGTGGGTATAAACTTATTACGCGAAGGTTTAGATTTACCCGAAGTAAGTTTGGTAGCTATTTTAGATGCCGATAAAGAAGGCTTTTTACGCAATGTTACAAGCCTTGTGCAAACAACAGGTAGGGCAGCACGTAATGTAAACGGACGAGTAATTATGTACGCCGATAAAATTACGGACAGTATGAAACAAACCATTGAAGAAACCGAACGCCGCCGTAAAAAACAGATAGAACACAATTATAAATTTAATATTACACCAATACAAGCAGGTAAAAAAGCCTCAAATCAACCAATGAGTGGCACCACTGTAACCATTGGCGGTAAATTGGTAAAAGTTTACGACGACCCTTTATTGGTAAGTATGGCAGCCGAACCCGAAGTTGAATACCAAAGTACCGAAGCCCTAAAAAAACAAATAGGTAAAGTAAAATCAGCCATGATGCGTGCCGCCAAAGAAATGAATTTTATGGAAGCCGCTAAACTGCGAGATGACATGTATGCTTTAGAAAAGAAGCTGATTGAGATGGGGTAGGATTTTTATAAACGTTGAACTCTATGAGAATGTTTATTAACTTGAATAAATATTTGGTTTATTTTTACTTTTTGAAAGTAATTTAGTAAAGTTACTTAAATTAGTGATAAATTATAAAAACACGTATGAAAATAACTAAGTTATATATTGAGGATTTTCAACAATTCAAAAATATCACATTTGATTTTACTTATCCAAAGGGTCACGTTAAAGAAGGGCAACCGTTAGAAAAGGTTTGTTTTATTGGGAAAAATGGAACCGGTAAATCAACTTTGCTTCGTTTAATAAAAGATTATTTAGTCAATCCTTTAAGAATGGGGAATCATAATTCTAATACCACTACACAATTAGGGTTTGAATTCGAATTTAAAAATAAAAAATATTTTTCAGGGAAAATAATTGGGTTTGATGGCCATACGACCTTTTATTCACAACCAGTATGTTTTGAATTATCTTCATCTTCATTACCAGATTATCAAGAGATTATTGAAGATGTTTTTAAGACAAGAGATATTGATTTATATAATAGGATACAGCAACATAGTATTGTATTACATAGAGATGATATAAGATCAATTCAGAATGATTCAGATTTTATGTTCTTTAATCAAGCAAATAAAGAAAATTATTTAATATTCTCAACCAATGACGGTAAAGAAAGAATTAATCATAGTCATGTACAAGAAGTAGAACAAGAACTTACGACGAGTGCTAATTTAAATATGGCTTTAAACTTGTTTAGAACAATGCCTTACTATCATGAAATTTCATTTCGTGATTTAAAAAATTTTTGGAGCCTTGTAATTTATCAGGTTAAAAAAACTGAAAGTGACAAAACCGAATTTCAAAATAAAGAAGAAAATATTAATAGGACTATTAAGGAAGTAAATGAAGAATTTGAGATCCTTAATCCGAACTTTTTAAAAATTTTATCAGATTGCTGGAACGTAATTTTAGAAATTCCCGGCATCTATTTCGATTATAAAAATGCCATAATTCCAGTACAGTTAAATGAAAATCTTGTTTCATATTTTAAAATAAAAAATAATGATTCTATAATTAATTATAGTCTTCTAAGCACTGGGATTAAACACTTACTTATTAGGTTAGGTTATTTAACGGCTTTATTTTATAAAAAATCAGTCAAATCGTCTATTGCTCTTTTTGATGAACCTGAGCTTGGTTTATATCCTGATATTCTTTATGAAATAATTGATTTATATGTAAACATAAGCCCATCTACTCAGTATTTTTTTGCAACACATAGCCCAATAGTTGCTGCACAATTTGATCCAGCTGAAAGAATATTACTTGAGTTTGATGAAAATAAAAATATTATTTATTCACGAGGTCAATCTCCCGAAGGAGATGACCCGAATGATATTTTAACAAATGACTTTAATGTTGAAAATTTATTAGGAAGAGTCGGAAGAATCAAATGGGATAGATTTTTAGAAATAAAAAGGCTATTAAA
>JAYVGH010000156.1:0-22628 GCA_043772435.1 Bacteroidota bacterium | reverse complement strand
ATTGGTTCGCATTTCTTTCTTTGGACCTTTTAAATATTTCCATTTATCAAGGTCGTTTTTATCAATGTAAAACTCCTCTGTTACTTCTCCGTTTTGAATTAGATCTTTTAATATTATAAAATTACCTTCATAGTTTGGTTTTGTTTTTATAGTTGTTACCAAACCATTAATCATTACACCTGTGTTTTCAAAAAGTCCAGTTGTTCCATTTTTGTTGAAGTTTTCTGATATTGAAACAATGTCACCTTTGAGTTTGAATTCTGTTGGAAATAAAGTGTTGTCTGATGTTACTGGAAATGCTTGTGCCAAAGTTCCTTCTTCTAATATCCATTCGGTTGGTGAAACTTCTTTGATGTTTTCATAAATAGAAGTTCCTTTTAAATAAGCAAGTATAAAAATTCTTCTTCTTCTTTGTGGCATTCCGAATTCGGCTGCGTTTACAATTCGCCATTCAACAGCATAGCCTAACTCATTTAAGCTTTCTAAAATAATTGCAAAATCCCTTCCTCTTTGTCCTGATGGAGAAATCAAAAGTCGATCAACATTTTCTAAAAATAAATATTTTGGTTTTTTCTTTTTCTCTGAAAGTATTTTGTGAATACTCCACCATAAAACTCCTTTTTTTCCAATTAGCCCTTTTGAATTTTTCAAGGTTGTCGCTACAGAGTAGTCTTGGCAAGGAAACCCGCCAACAAGTATATCGTGGTCAGGAATTTTTGAAACATCAACTGCTGAAATATCCTCGTTATAATGTCCGTTTTTTCCAAAACGATTTTCATAAACTAATGAGGCGTGTTGTGTTTTTGTCGATGGTTCCCATTGGTTACTCCACACAACTTCGTAAGGAGATTTTAAACCTTTTTTATAATTTGATAAAGCAGATTTTCCTTTCCATCCTTCAAGTCCTAGTCGAAAGCCACCAACACCTGCAAATAATTCAACGACTTTAATTTTATTTTCCATTGTGAACTGTTTTTAGATATTTAACTTTTTCTTCTGCAACTTTTAAAATGCTCAAATCAGCTTCTTGGTCTAAAATTTTATATGCAATTTGATCACTCAGAAAATTATTTTGTAATCCCTTTTCATCCACTTTAAAATATTCTGCAACTTGTTTGATTATTTGTTTTGTCGGTTGTCTTTCGTTGCGTTCAATTTTTGCCAGCAAGGAAGTGTCGATACCGATTTGTTCAGCAACTGATTTTAATGTAAGTCCAGCGTCTTCTCTTAAAGTCCTAAGATGTTCTCCGAATGATTCCGTTTTTTTTATTGTCGCCATTGGTCAATTTTTGTCCAAAGATAATTGCAAATATTTAATGGACAAAAAAAGTCCACGAAAGTTATTAACATGGTCTCCTTGGTGGATGGGCTTTTGGGTGTCGGGCAAAATTAAATCGGGTGTTTTTATGTCGATTTGTGAGTTTGCAAAACACCTCTTTTAATTTTGCGAAGCGTTGGCAGTCTTTCCGTTTTCTTGTCTATTTATACGGTCACCCTACAATGAGACATAACTTACTTATATCTTTAAGCTTGGCTTAATAAAAATAAAAAAACAGTAAACTATTTTTTAACCAATTTTCGGGCTGTAGCTTTTTTATTTGCGGCTTTTTTTACAACAGTTTTCTTAACTGCTTTTTTTGCTGGTAGCTTAATAACTTTTGCTGCGGTTTTTTTAGCGGTGGTTGAGCCTGTCGATGCCTTTTTAGTAGTAGCTTTCTTAGCTCCTTTTTTGTCGAATGCTTTTGGATTTTGAATTAATATCATTGCCTTTACATCTTCTAAACTCAAGGCGCTTAATTCTTCAGGTGTAAATTTACCGCCGCCGTTTTTAATTAATTTAAGGTTTAATTTACCAAATTTTATTTGAGGTCCCCAACGTGCATTTTCAATGCTTATTTTTTCCTCAGGCCAGTTTTGAATATAACGGTTGGCTTCCTTATCTAATTTTTTTTCAATTAATTCGTTTATATCTTTTTGCGATAAATTATCAAAATCATAAGCACGCGGTACATTAATAAACATGCCCTCGTATTTTATAAAAGGCCCAAAACGCCCTTTGCCTTTTGTTACACCTTTGCCTTCGTAATGTGCAACGGGTGCATCTGCCAATTGTTTTTCTTTAATAATTTCTATTGCCGTTTCCATATCTACCGTAAACGGATCAATAGTGCGTGGAATAGAAATAAATGCCTCGTCTAATTTTATATACGGCCCAAAACGCCCAATGGCAACAATTACTTCTTTGCCTTCGTAAGTGCCTAAATTCATAGGCAATTTAAATAAATCTAAGGCTTCTTCTAAAGTAATGGTTTCTAAACTTTGATTTTTTTGTAAGCTAGCAAAGGATGCTTTTTCACCTGTTTCTTCATTGGTTTCGCCAATTTGAGCTAAAGGACCAAATTTACCAATACGAACAATGATTGGTTTGCCGGTTTTTGGATCTGATCCTAAATTACGCTCGCCACTGGCACGCTCACTGTTTTCCATGGTACTTTCTACCGTTTCATGAAAAGGTTTATAAAACGCCCCCAACATTTTTTGCCAATCTAAATTACCGTCAGCAATTTCATCAAACTCCTCTTCAACTTTAGCGGTAAAATTAAAATCTAAAATTGTTGGGAAGTATTGTAGTAAAAAATCGTTTACTACCATACCAATATCAGTAGGAAATAATTTTGATTTTTCGGCACCGGTATTTTCGGTTTTAATTTCTTTATTAATGTTTTGTTTTATTAAGCTAAGATTCACAAAATTTCGTGTCGAGCCTTCTCTATCGGTCTTTTCAACATAATTTCGTTTTTGCACAGTACTAATAGTTGGCGCATAAGTACTTGGTCGGCCAATACCTAATTCTTCCAGCTTTTTAACCAAGCTTGCTTCGGTAAAACGTGCCGGATGGTGCGTAAAACGCTGAGTAGCGCTAATTTCTTTACTTTCAATTTTTTCGCCAACCTTCATAGGTGGTAAAATACCCTCTTCGCCTGCGTTAAGCGAAGCCGAAGCATCCGTTTCCTCATCATCAGTTCCCTCCATGTACACTTTTAGAAAACCATCAAATTTTAAAACTTCTCCTTGCGCCACAAATATTTCGGTGGCGCTGCTTACAGTTACTTTAGCGGTAGTTTTCTCCAATTCAGCATCGCTCATTTGGCTGGCAATGGTACGTTTCCAAATTAAATCGTACAAACGCATTTCGTTGCGCTCGCCATCAATGGCTGTAGTATCAATATAGGTAGGGCGAATGGCTTCGTGAGCCTCTTGCGCACCTTTGCTTTTGTTTTTGTATTTACGCGGACTGTAATATTTGGCGCCATAATTTTGGTTAATGGCTTTGTTGGCTTGGTCCATAGCCGTATCCGATAAGTTTACCGAATCGGTACGCATGTAGGTAATTTTACCCGCCTCGTACAAACGCTGAGCTACCTGCATAGTTTGCGCTACGCTAAAGCCTAGCTTACGTGCGGCTTCCTGTTGTAAGGTAGAAGTAGTAAAAGGTGCTGCCGGGCTGCGTTTTGCAGGCTTCGTTTCTAAACTCGAAATAGTGTAAGAAGCGGCTTTACATTTTTCTAAAAAAGCCTGCGCTTCAGCTTCGGTGGTAAAACGTTTGTCTAATTCGGCTTTTAAAATGCCCGAACCAACAGTAAATAACGCCGACACTTTAAAAGCAGAGGTAGATACGAATTTTTGAATTTCGCGCTCACGTTCTACAATTAAACGTACAGCAACAGATTGTACACGACCAGCCGATAAACTTGGACGAACTTTTCGCCATAATATGGGGCTAAGTTCAAATCCCACTAATCTATCTAACACACGGCGTGCTTGCTGTGCGTTTACCAAATTAATATCTATTTCGCGCGGGTTTTCAATGGCTTTTAAAATAGCCGATTTTGTAATTTCGTGAAAAACAATGCGTTTTGTGTTTTTTTTGTTTAAACCTAATGTTTCGTATAAATGCCAGCTAATAGCTTCTCCTTCACGGTCTTCATCGGAAGCTAACCAAACCATATCAGCACTTTTACTTAATTTTTTTAACTCAGCAATTATCCGTTCTTTATCGGGTTGTACTTCGTAAGTTGGTGTAAAATTATTTTCAATATCAACCCCAAAGCCTTTTTTAACAAGGTCGCGAATGTGTCCAAAACTCGATTTTACTGTATAATCTTTCCCTAAAAATCCTTCAATAGTTTTGGCTTTTGCCGGACTTTCAACAATTACTAAATTTTTGCTCATTATATATATAAGGTCTTAAATTTTATTTTAATCGGTGCAAAGAAAAACATAAAATCATATAAAATACAAAAAAATGAGTTTAGGTACTATTATTTTGAGTGAACAGGGTTTAAAATTGTTAAAATCTGCCAAAATGACATTAAAATCGTATATTTGTAGTTAAAAATTTTAAATATGGATTATACAGGTAAGCATATTGTAAACGGATTTTTAGAAATAATGGAAGGTTTAAGCACTTCTCATAAAGTTGAGATTATTGAGAAACTTTCGGATGCAATTAAAAAAGAGGAGAAAAAAAAAGATAAGGATTTAAAAAAATCTTTTGGAGCATGGAAATCGAGTAAATCTGCAGAGCAAATTATAAAAGAAATAAAAGAAAGTAATCGGTTTAGAGAAAAAGATTTAAAGTTTTAATGAAATATTTATTAGACACAAACATTTGTATTTTTTATTTAAGAGGGAAATTAGATTTAGAATCGATTTTTGAGGAGAAGGGCAGGAAAAATTGTTTTATCTCAGAAATTACAGTCCTTGAATTAATAGTTGGTGCAGAAAATAGCGATATCCCATCTAATTCAAATAAAGCAATAGAAAAATTTATTAAAAATTTCACTATTATTCCAATAACTAATGTTATTAAATTATTTGCAAAAGAAAAAATTAGGCTAAAAAAAATAGGTAAACCAATACACGATAATTTTGATATTTTAATTGGTGTTACTGCAATTGAAAATAAATTAATTTTAGTAACAGATAATACAAAAGATTTTATGCGATTAGAAGGTATAAAAATTGAAAATTGGTACAGTAGAAAAACTAATGGAAAATAAAATAATAATAGAAAGCAAACAAGGCGAAGCTTTAGTAATTGAATCGAATAATAATGGTAAAAAACTGTTTTTAGAAAGTTATGGTTGCCAAATGAATTTTGCCGATAGTGAAATTGTTGCTTCAATTTTAATAAAAGAAGGTTTTAGTACCACTACAAATGCCGAAGAAGCCGACTTGATTTTTATGAATACCTGTGCGATTAGAGATAATGCCGAAAATAGAGTTAGACAACGTTTGCAGGATTATAAAAAGATAAAAAAATTAAAACCTGAATTATTAATTGGCGTGTTGGGCTGTATGGCCGAACGTTTGAAAGCACAATTACTTGAAGAAGAAAAATTGGTAGATATAGTTGTGGGACCTGATGCTTACCGCGATTTGCCCAATTTAATTGCCTATGCCGAAACCGGACAAAAAGCAATAAATGTAATTTTAAGCAAAGAAGAGACTTACGCAGATATTGCCCCCGTGCGTTTAGATAAAAACGGCGTGAGTGCTTTTGTAAGCATTATGCGTGGTTGCGATAACATGTGTAGTTTTTGCGTAGTGCCATTTACCAGAGGCAGAGAGCGTAGCCGCGACCCACAGAGCATTGTAAACGAATGCACACAAGCATTTGATGCAGGTTATAGAGAAGTAACCTTGTTAGGGCAAAATGTAGACAGTTATTTGTATAGCGGTGGTGGATTAAAAAAAGAAAAATTAACCGAGGAACAAAAAGCCAACAGCACCAATTTTGCTCAATTAATGGAATTGGTGGCTCTTATAAATCCCGATTTGCGAGTACGTTTTAGTACCTCACATCCAAAAGATATGACGGACGATGTATTGGAGGTAATGGCTAAATATGAAAACATTTGTAATAATATACATTTACCCGTGCAAAGCGGCAGCAGTAAAGTATTAGAAATGATGAACCGAGGTTATACCCGCAAGTGGTATTTAGAAAGAATTGAAGCCATTAGAAGAATAATACCTAATTGTGGTATAAGTACAGATATGATTGCTGGTTTTTGTGCAGAAACAGAAGAAGAGCATCAGGAAACCATTAGTTTAATGAATGAGGTAAAATACGATTTTGCCTTTATGTTTATGTACAGCGAACGTCCGAAAACGCTTGCTGAACGTAAGTTTAAAGACGATGTACCGGAAAAGATAAAACAAAAACGCTTAGCGGAGATTGTGGCTTTGCAGCGCCAGCATAGCGAATACCATACGCGTAAACAAGTTGGAAATGTAACCAAAGTATTAATTGAAGGTTTTTCAAAAAAATCGGAAGAAATGTTGATGGGACGTAACAGCCAAAACTCGGTTGTTGTTTTTCCGAAAGAGAATTATAAACGAGGCGATTATGTGAATGTAATGGTAACATCTTCAACATCATCAACTTTAATTGGGGAAGTAGTTTAATTTAAAATAAATAAAAATATGAGAAATCAAACACAACCTTTTTCTAATGTACAACTAGAATTATTAAAAATTTTTTCAGTTGGAATTAGTGATGAAGAATTGGTAGATTTAAAAGAACTATTAGTTGAGTTTTATTCTAAAAGATTAATTTCATTAGCAAATACAGCTTGGGATAAGAATAATTGGTCAAATGAAAAAATGGATGATATTTTAAATTCTGATGAGCAATAAATTAAAAATTGTTTTAGATACAAATGTTTTACTAGTATCTCTTTCCGAAAAATCTAACTACCATTGGGTGTGGAAGCTTATTCTTGAAAATAAAATAGAACTTTATATTACTAATGAAATTTTATCTGAATATGAGGAGATAATAACCAATAGAGTTGGCTCTGATGCTGCAAATGTATTATTAATTTTACTTTTAGAATTAGAAAATGTACGCCAATCATTGGTATATTATAAATATAATTTAATTAAAGCTGACACTGACGATAATAAATTTGTTGATTGTTATTTAGCTTCAAATTGTGATTATATAATTACAAACGACAAACACTTTAATGTTTTAAAAGAAATAAATTTTCCAAAAATTAACTGCTTAAACCTAACAGAATTTAGTACTTTAATTAACGAATTAAAATAGATGACAGCCCAAGAGTTAAAACAAAAATTTGGCATTATTGGCAACAATACGTTGTTGGATAGAGCCGTTGATATTGCCCGCCAAGTAGCACCTACCGATTTAAACGTAGTTATTAATGGTGAGAGTGGAACTGGTAAAGAAGTATTTCCACAAATTATACACCAAAATTCGGCTCGCAAACACGGACCTTATATTGCTGTAAACTGTGGCGCTATTCCGGAAGGAACAATAGACAGCGAATTATTTGGACACGAAAAAGGCGCGTTTACAGGCGCTACCGAAGCACGTAAGGGTTACTTTGAAGTTGCCAACGGCGGAACCATTTTTTTAGATGAAGTAGGGGAGTTGCCACTTGCAACTCAAGCCCGCTTACTGCGTGTGTTAGAGAGTGGTGAGTATATAAAAGTAGGTAGTAGTAAAGTATTAAAAACCGATGTACGAGTTGTTGCTGCTACAAATATTAATTTTTATCAGGCTTTAGAAAAAGAAAAATTTCGTCCCGATTTATATTACCGTTTAAATACAGTACCTGTTTATTTACCGCCATTGCGCGAACGTAAGGATGATATTCACTTATTATTTAGAAAGTTTGCAAACGATTTTGCCGCAAAATATAGGATGCCAGTGCTACGTTTAATGGCAGATGCAGAGCAGGTTTTAACTAATTATTATTGGCCGGGCAATATTCGTCAGTTAAAAAATATTGCTGAACAAATTTCTATAATAGAAAAAAGCAGAGAAATAAATGCCGAAACATTATTAAAATACTTGCCGCAATTTAATAATAACAATGTACCGAGTGTAATGCATAGTAATACTTCTGGCGGTTCGGTATTAGAAAATACCGATAGGGAATTAATTTTTAATGTAATACGCGATACCCGAAACGAGCTAAACGATTTAAAAAAATTGGTGTATGATTTGGTTACCAACACAAATAGTAGCAAAGTAAATAGTAGCGATTTGCAAATTATAAACCGTGGGTATAATCAAAACGATTTAATGACTAATGGAAGCAGTGTTAGCTTACATCCAACAATTATTAATACTTCGGGGGCTACACCTACTCAAACAATTGAGGTTGAAGAAACCTTATCATTACAAGATAAAGAAATTGATATGATAAAAAAAGCCTTAAAAAAATACAAAGGTAAACGTAAAAATGCCGCTAAAGAGCTTGGTATAAGTGAGCGTACACTGTATCGTAAAATTAATGAGTTTAATATTGAAGAATAGATTTTTTATAATTATTATTATAAGTATTTTTTGTTTAAAAACTAAGGCTCAGTTTTTAGATAAAAATTATTATTTGGTGGATTCCATCCAAAATTCAAACATAAGTAAAGATGATAGAGAATTGTTAGACAAACAAATAAAATTATATAAAAAAGAAATTAACGATACCACTAAAATTCAATTATTATCTAACCTAATAGAAAACTTACAAAACGAAAAAATTTGGATAAAGTATAATCGTTTATTGTATAAAAATTCTATTTCTAAATTAAAATCGATTGAAGATGTAAATAGCAGAATATACTTCAACTACAAAGCAGCAGAGGCATTGGCATTAAATAATTTTGGATATTATAATTTTAATTTTGCTAATAAATACGATTTAGCATTATTGTATTATAACCAAGGCTTAAAGATTAATGAAACTATAAAAAATTATAGAGATTTAATTGCAAGTTATAATAACGTAGCCAATGTTTATCAAAATCAGGGAGATTTAAGTAAAGCGCTACTTTATCAACAAAAATCATTAGCTTTAGAAAACAAGGTACTTGATAAATCTTTACTCATAGTCCCGCTTAATAATATAGCACAGGTTTATTTTTATTTAGGCGATACTTTAAAATCTATCGAAACGTTAAAAACGGCTTTTAAAATAAGTTCAAAAACTAATAATAATTTTTTAAAGGCTAGTTTATTACACAATATTGGTTCTTTAAGTTATTATAAGGGCGATGCGTCTGGTTTTCAAACTTTAAAAAAAGCTTTAGCGTTTAGGAAAGAAATTGGAGATAAAAAAGGTGAGCTGCAAACACTTTTAACACTTTCAGGTATAGAAAACAAAAACGAAAACTATAATGAATGTGAAAAATATTTAAAACAGGCTAATGCACTGTTAGATAAGATGCCAAATGAAAATTCAAAGGCTTTGTATTATTTTCAGTTAGGAAGTTATTATCGCTCAATTGGTAAAAAAATACAATCTATAGAGAGTTTAGAAAAATCAATTATGTTTTATAAAAATAATGTTCATTATATTGATATGAATAATACAATAAGTAGTTTGTTATTATTATATGGAACCGATAAAAAATATTCGCATAAAAAGCTTGAACTATATGAGTTAAGAGAGAAAGTAACTAAAAATCTTAATAAAAATAATGCGCAAAAATTATTATTAAAACAAAAATTTGAAGAAGATTTAAAAATTAATGAAGCTAAATTTAAATTGGAACAACAATTAAAAGACGAAAAAAATAAAGCCGAAAAGCATAAACAAAAATTAATATTATTTGGAGTATCAATCATTTTAGTAGCAGTACTAATTTTTTCATTTTTCATTTTTAGAGCTTTAAAAATAAATAAACAAAAAAATAAAATTATCTCTCAACAAAAAATTGAAGTTGAAAAACAAAAACATTTAATAGAAGAAAAGCATAAAGATATTACTGACAGCATTACTTATGCGCATCGTATTCAGTCTTCTTTAATTCCACCCCAATCACAAATTAACAAAACGTTTAAAAATATTTCTATATTTTTTCAACCACGCAATATTGTGAGTGGCGATTTTTATTGGTTTAGTCAACAACGTTCAAATACAATTTTTTCATTAGCCGATTGTACTGGTCATGGTGTTCCCGGAGCTTTTATGAGTATTATTGGTATTAATCAATTAAATACGTTGATAAACGAAAAAGGATTAAAACAACCTGCTTTAATTTTAAACGAATTAAAAAATGGCATCATAAATAGTTTAAATGCCGATGCTGAAAGTAATAAGAAAGATGGCATGGATGTTGCGCTAATTTCGTTTAACCAAACTGAATTAACTTTTGCTGGAGCCAACCAATCAGTTTACATTTTAAGAAATAAAGAATTGATTGAACTTAAAGGCAACAAACAACCCATTGGTTTATCTGATAACATACAAGATTTTACTGAAATTAAATTCGACTTATTAAAAAGTGATAGAATTGTTTTATACAGCGATGGTTTGGTGGATCAGTTTGGTGGAGAGGAAGGAAAAAAATTAAAGTCAAAAAATTTAAAAATCTGGTTAACCGAAAGTGCAGATTTAGAATTAGAACAACAGAAAAATTTAATTGCAACGAAATTAAATACGTTTAAAGAAAACTTTGAACAAACCGACGATATAACACTTGCAATCATTGAAATTTAAATTTTTCACATATTTTGTCCTGCTGTCTTGCCTCCTGCTTCTTGTAGAATGTAAACCTACTGTTTCGCTTAGTGGTGCCTCTATACCAATTGAAGCAAAAACAATTAGCGTGGCAGTGTTTGCAAATAATACAAGTTTGGGTCCACCAACTTTATCGCAACGCTTTACCGAAAAATTACGCGATGTTGTGTCTCAACAAACACGTTTGGCATTAATAAAAAATAATGCCGATTTGCAATTTGAAGGTTTTATATCTGATTACAATGTAGCGCCTATTGCCATTCAAAGTAACGACCAGGCCGGGCAAAACCGATTAACCATTAGTGTAAATGTTAAGTATACTAATACGTTTGAGGCTTCAAAAAGCTTTGAACAAACCTTTACACGCTTTGCCGATTTTCCTTCATCGCAAACAATTGCAAGTAGGGAAGCAGATTTAGTTACAGAAATTTACCGCCAGCTTACTGAAGATATTTTTAATAAGGCGTTTAATAATTGGTAACTGAAAAAATTATTTTTTCATGTAGCCTTTATTCGGACTTCTGCCAGCATAAATAACTTTATACACTGTAATAAGATTTTTTTCTACGTCATAAATAATATGATAGGAATAAGGTTTAATTAATATTTGACGAAAATCTTTATATTTTTTTTAAAACAGTAAAGGATTTTCTTTGATAATATTTAAGTGGGTTTCCCAATCATCTAAAAACTTATCACCTAATCCTTCTTGCTTATTTTCATAATAATCAAAGGCTTCAAACAAACCTGCTTTAGCGGCTTCTTTTATATCTATGATGTATTTCATTTTCTTACGCTACTGCTAGCTTCTTTTCTAATTTGCAATAAGGTAACTGATTTTGATTTACCAGCTTTGTTTTGTTTTTTTTAAAGCATCTAACTCTTTTTTATCCTCATCGGTTAATTCATAATCATATTCTTTGGATTTGTTGTTTAATAAAATATGAATGGCATTTAAAAAAACCTTATCCTCAATTACATCAATGGCATGGTGCATTTCTTTTTTTATTGCAATTGCTTTCATGTGTATTTGGTTTAAGTGTTTAAAAAAGTTAGCGATTTTATTTTTAAATTTACCAAGATATTCAGAAAAAGTTAGAGAATCTGTTAAATAATAGTATTGTCTATCGCTATCATAAACCCCTCATCAATCGATAAAACTTACCAGGTATAATTTTTGCTCTCTAAAAATTTCTGTATGATAATATCAATATTTTTTCTACATGAAGCAAAACAAAATAAAAACAAAATAGCTAAGTAAAGATATTTCTTATCCATATTATTTAATAATTGGCAGGCTGAAAATTATTTTAGTTCGTTAAAATCTACTATTTGTAAATACTGTTCTCTTACAAAGTAAATTTTAGAGCCAAATACATAGCATGGCACATCCGTATTAAAATTAAATAGCTGCTCGTAGTTTTTACTAATTATCATAGTTTTGTTTCGTTTCGTTATTAATTTTTTATCTTGTAAACTATTGTTTAATTTATATAATTCGGTGTAATGGTATTCATATTCAATAGTATTTTTAGCTACTCCATATACTTTATCATTATCCGTTCTAAAATATATTACATTATCGTTTATAAAATTTAAGGGTACATAAAAGCCCTCTTTTTCTACATAAAATTTATCGCCATCAATAAATTCTAAAAACTTACCAAATTCTCGTTCGGTAACTTGTATAATAGATTCTAATGAGGTGTTTGAAATATTTGTTTGTGCAATATTGGTTTTGTTTGCAAATATTAAATCGTTTTTAAAATTACAATAATCGGCTAAACTTTCCAGTACCGAATTGTTTTTATAGTTTTGCGAACCTGTAGTAGCATTTAAACTCATTGCAAAGGCTTTACCATACATTACTGCAAAATCGTTGTATTGTGCAATGCCATTGTTAAGTAAAATAATATCGTTATTTATTTTTTTAACTAACATTTGAGAAGTGGTCGTTTCGTCTAAAATCTGTTCCCATTGTAATTTGCCACTTTGTGTAACGGCTATTAATTTTTCTTTACCGGCATAATAAATTACAGTATCGCTAATTAAAATATTTGATGATATATTTGTAATGTTAGCCTCTGTAGTACTTGTATTTACAGCATAAAACTCTTTTTTTATTTTTTCGTTATTTATAGCTGAATACACCAAAGGCTTATTGTTTTTTTGAACCGTATTTAAGGTTTTAAACCATAATAAACCTGTGTTAATATTTATAGAGTATAGGCCGTTAGCGGCAATTAATAAAATAGAATCGTTTAAGTATTTTACGTCGTTCCAATTTTGTTGGGCAGGTATTATTGCCTTCCATTTTAAATTACCATCTTGCAAACTTATGCACATTAACTCGTCTTTAATATTTGGGTTATACATTAAGCCCGTATTGTTTTTATGTATATTAAATACTACTTTTGAAGGAAACTGAAACTGCTCGTAACCGTATATTTTATTATACCTGCTTGTACTTTTTTTGTTAGAGCCAAATAAATAATTATTTGCCAAATGCACATCAAACTGTGTAGTATTATTAAACCATTTTAACGAATCGGTTGTTGCATTAATAGCCCCAAACATACCTATGTTTGTGTACAATTTTCCGGTAGGATCTTTTTTACGAATAGTAATAAAAACTTGGTTTGAAAGTGAGTCTATTTTAAAATCGTAAATTAAAGTACTAAAACTAAATGTTTTTGCAATAAGCGTATTTATACTTATTGCTGATGTTCCAATTGTAGTGGTGTATGTTTTAGGAAAAGGTTGAGCGTAGCAATAATTAAAAACTAAAGATTTAAAATTAAATATTAAAATTATTAGAAGTACTTTTTTCATTTTTTGTTTAAAATTTCACTCCAATTACTAATACGTCATCTACTTGTTCTTGCTCACCTTGCCAATTATTTAATGTAGTTTCTAAAATATCTTTTTGGTTTTTTAAAGAAAGCTTTGAGGCATTTGTAAGTAATTTTCTAAAATTACCAACCATAAATTTTTTACCCTTTGGCCCCCCAAATTGGTCTGCATAACCATCGCTAAAAATATATAACTGATCGTTTTTTTGTAACTGTATAGTATTATTTTTAAAATTTTGTTTTTCTCCAATAAATTTACCTATTGGGAATTTGTTTGCCTCATGTTGAGTCAATTCTCCATTTCTAATAATGTATAATGGGTTAAACGCAGCTGCATACTGAAGTTCTAGAGTATTGTAATTTATGCAACACAATGTCATATCCATTCCGTCTTTTGTATCTTTGCCCGAATTATCGGCATTTAAGGTATTAATTACGCCTTCGCGAAGTAAATTCATAATTTCCGAAGGTTTTATAATATCAGTATGATTTATAATATCTTTTAAAATATTATGCCCAACTAAACTCATAAATGCACCCGGCACGCCATGACCGGTACAATCAACAGCAGCAAAATACACTAAGTTATTTTTCTTTACTATCCAATAAAAATCCCCACTAACTATATCTTTAGGTTTGTACAATACGAATGAATTTGGTAAAACTTCATCAATATAATTTTGCGAAGGTAGTATAGCTTCTTGTATTCGTTTAGCGTAGTGTATGCTATCGGTTACCTGTTTGTAAAGTATTTCTAACTCCTCGTTTTTACCTTCAATTTCTTCTTTTTGCCTAACAACTTCTTCGGTACGCTCTGTTACTTTTTTTTCTAACGATCGTTCGTTCTCCGCTAAATCGTTACGCATTTTTATAAGCTCGTGTCCTAGCGTATCGTCTTTACTTAAAGGTTTATAATCGGCATTAAATTTTCCTGCACCGGTTTGTTTAGCAAACTCGGTAGTTTGTGCCATAGATTGTATTAAATCGTTAAGGGCACTTCCCATTTCGCCAATTTCATCACCTCTGGCTCTAATGCGCTCTTTTGGTAAAATACCCAGGCCCATAGATTTTAGCATTTTTTTAAGTTGTTGTACCGGTTTGGTAATGGAGCGTGTTGTAAAAATAGCCACAAAAATCCCTCCAATAACTAGTGTAATTCCAAGTAACTGAACAAAGCGCTGTAAAAAATTAATTGAGCTAAACATTTTATCTTTTACATCTTCGGCAAAAGTTGTTTTTAAATCAATTAATGTATTTAAGTTTTTGTAAATAACTTTTATACTCAGTTCAGAGTCTTCAAACGTAAAACGCGCAAACGAAATAATATTAGCATCTTCGTATGCATCGGTTGAAGTAAGTTTCCCCATTATTTCGTTTTGGTATAACTTAAATAAAGTTTCTATTCTTGTAAAAATATTTTTTAATTGATCTTTTTCGTCTTTAGTCCAGTTTTGTGAAAGCTTAACTAAAATTTCTCTTTTTTTAGGATACTCGGTTTTAATAATGTTTTTTAGTTCTTCTCTAAATTCAACATCGTTAAAACTTTTATTATAAAACCATTTTGATATGTTTGTGTGTGAGCGTTGTAGTAATAAATTTAATTCTTTTAATTCTACCACGCTTGGTGTAACCTGTCCAACCACTGTTTCGGTGCGTTGTTTACTGTCGTTTAAAGTAGCAACGGTTAAAATAAAAGCAACCATTGTTAAAATAATTAAAGTAGCAAATCCTAAGCCAATTCGTCTACCTATTGTAAATTTTATAGCCATTTTATTTATCTAATTTAATCCCTAAATTTTTACACTTTGCAGCAAACTCATCCATTTTAGTTTGGTTCGATAAAATTCTATAAATGTAATACAAACCTAAAGTGGATGATTGGTTTTTCTCATCTGATTTATAGGCTTTTAACATAAACTGTTCAGCTTGCTTTGCCAGCTTTACAGCATTTTCTTGAATAATATCTAATTGCGAAATATCTGCACCATAATCTAGCGACTCGATTAAACCTGTAGCTTGATTACAATACATTATACCCAAGTTACGGTTGGCACTGGCATTATCGGGTTGTAATTCCAATACCTTAAATAAAGCAAC
The DNA here is from genome assembly GCA_043772435.1 of Bacteroidota bacterium. Taxonomy (GTDB): domain Bacteria; phylum Bacteroidota; class Bacteroidia; order B-17B0; family Aurantibacillaceae; genus Aurantibacillus. The sequence continues at coordinate 7,120 of JAYVGH010000156.1, read as the reverse complement.
TTTTGCAACATCTTGTGCTTGTGTATTTTTTCTGTCTTTACTATATGTATCAGAATAGGCACTTCCTACGGCGTTATAATATTCAATATCTTTAGTTACGAACGATGCTTTTGAGTCTGCTAATAATGATATTTCTTTATATTTATTGTAAGCAATTACGCTACGTTTATCATTAACCGAATCTTGTAATAAAGTTTTAGCAAGGTTATAATAATTAATAGAAATATTAGTTAGCAATTTTTTATTATTCGTTTCATAATCTACATCCGGTTTTAATTTCATTGATGTTTTTAGTGAAGAAACAATAGTATCGCGCAATGCAGAATTTAGTTTTTGTTTATCGGTACGTTTGTATATTTCAAAATAAATAAAAGCACGCGTGCTCCAGCTAACAAAATCTGTTTTAGTTTCCGAATGTTGTATAACGCTATCAATAGCTATTTTAGCAACATCAACATTTTTTGTATTATACAACTGTTGTGCTCTTAAAAGCCTATCGGTTTGCGCAAAACCATTTATTGTCTGTAGCAGTAGTATGCTAAAGACGGTGGTTTTTATTATGTAACGCAACTGCTTCATTTTTTAATTTTTTTTAATCAACGTTTATGGCTAGTGCTTTAAAATCATCATTAGTTTTTAATCCGCTTTTTACTGCATTGTTTTTTTGATATTCAAATTTTAATTTATTATCTACTACAACAAAGTTTATGCTTGAGCCTTGTTTACAGGCACCGGCAGTTTCTGAAACTACCAAACCGCCTTTGTTTTTGTTTTTAGATGCCACATCGCCAACTAACTTGCCCGCATCACTTAACAAATAAATAATTTGTGATGAAATATTGGCATCGTATGTGCTAGAATTTTTAATTTCAATTTCTTGATTTCCTACCTTTTTTTTACCGGATAATCCTTTTAATTCATTAACTAAATTATCGTTTTTACCAACAACATAAATAATAAAATTACCTTCTTTCTTTTTTTCAGGCCAATCAAAATAACGGGTGAAATTGTACAAAAACACTGCCTTAATTTTTGAGTTAGTGTCAAAATTAGAAGGTTGTTGAAATCTTAATGAAATCAAACAAAAAAGTAACGCTAGATATTTAAATCCTTTTTGCAGTTGTGTTTAATTTAAATTAATTTACAAATATAACATATGAATTTAATTGGCAATTGTTGTTTATTTGATAATTTTGCTTTAAATTGAGCATTATATTTTGCCTATAAACCCCAAATACATAAACTATACCGATAATGATTTAATTAACAATTATTTGCAAAAAAACGATAATTCTTTTGTAGGTGTGTTATACGAACGTTATGGCCATTTAGTGCTGGGTTTAAGCATAAAGTACCTTAAAAATAAAGACGAGGCACAAGACGCTGTTATTCAAATTTTTACCAATCTGTTAAGTGATTTACAAAAGCATAAAATTCAATATTTTAAAAGCTGGTTGTATGTGTACAGTAAAAATTATTGTTTAATGGAACTGCGCAAACGCCAAAGTATGCTTAAAAAAGAACTCGAGTTAAAAGAAAATGTGCATTTGGTTATGGATTTTTCAACACCCGAACATCTAAATGAAAAGGAAGCACAAATTACATTAATGGAAAAAGCAATTGAGCTACTTAATAACGAACAAAAAACCTGTATTGAATTGTTTTATTTAAAAAATAAATCGTACGTGGAAATTGAAGAAATGACCGGATTTAACAATAACGAAGTAAAAAGTTACATACAAAACGGCAAACGAAATTTAAAACTAAAAATGGAAGTATTAATTAATGAACAACAACCCAAATAATAATTTAAACGATTTTTTAAATAAAAATAAACAAAGCCTTCAAGACGACTTTGACAAAGACGCTTTTGAAGGATTTGAAACATTTGATAACAAAGAAGATGCCTTTAATTTAAAAGCTACTTTAGATAAAAAAATAAACACAACATTATTTTCTGAAAAAAAACGCTACTTTGATGGTTTTAACAGCCATAATAAAACAGTGTGGTATGCGGCAGCCAGCTTGCTTTTGGTTATTGGCTTAAGTGTATTATTTATTTTAAACAATGGCGATAGCATTGTTAAAACAAACAACGTTTCGTTGGTGGATACGAAAAAAGAAGTTATTGAAACTAAAACCGAATCTATTCCAAACATTCCTACCAATTCAACCTCTTCCAATGAGGTTAATGATATTATAAAGCTAGAAGAAAAAAATAATGATAACCTTAATAAAATTGCCGATTCAAAAAAAACAGTTCAAAATGCACCTCAAGAAGAAGCTTTAAATCTAAATAAATTAAAAGCAGCCGATAAATCAAACAAACAAGAACTAAAAAAATCAGAAAATCAGGATTTAGAAAATTTGGCTTTAGGCAAAAAAGGTACTGCCGAATCATCGGGAATGGTTTCCAAAACAAGCGGAGAAGTTAATGATAATGATAAGGTAATAGCCACCAAAACGTCGCCCGTTACGGTTGGCGGCGTCACTGCCCGCGAAGCAAAAGAAATTATAAAAGAAGATGAAAAGTCTTTATCTCAATCAGTAGTTACAAACAATAACTCTTCAACTACTAATTCTACTGCAAAAGATATAGATGATAAAGAAAGCGATTTTAAAAAAGATGAGAGTTTTGCTACATCTACAAACTCACAAAAAAAAGCGGTTAAAAGTAAAGAACGTAAAAAAAGTAGAGCAGAGGAAAGCCAACCTTCATCTACTGATGCAGAACAAACAAAAGGACCTGAATATTATAATAAAAATAACGAAACGCCTAAAACTACAGTTAAAGCTAATACCACTAACAACCAATGTTATTACAGTGGCGGCGAAACTGAATTGCTAAAAAATGTTGCCGAAAAATTAAATGCTAAAAATGTAAACAAAAAATTTGACGCTGTTTTATTTATAAACGAAAAAAAGCAAGTTGAAAAAGTAAATTTTACAAATTTGTTTAATCTAAATAACGACGATAAAAAAACTATTGAAAGCGAATTAAAAACATTGAACAAATTTAATTTTTACATCAACCCAACTACAAAAATTTTGTTTGAGTATAAGTTGGAGTATAGGCCTTAGTGAATTAAAAGATTTTACATTATTATAAAAAATTTTGAAAGATTTTTATAACGGTTTCGGAGCTTCACCTGTTTACTCGCACCCAAGTTATTTATTGTTTAAGTTTGTTTTCCCTCGTCCGCCCTCTGACCTAAATGCCCCGTGTTAGCAGCAGCTTTTTTGTCAATTTTCTTTTCTGCTAATTTCTATGTCAATTCCGTCGGGGCTTTTTCTAGAATATTCGTCGATACCTTCAACATTGAATATACAGCCTTGTTTTTTTGAAGTTCGCTTATCATAGAAGTCAACTTTAACCCAAACTTCACTGTCCATCATTATTGGTCTTGTAATTTTTAATTTACCTGAGTCAGCTAATATTGTTATTGCATACTTGCCTTTGTCTACCGAAGCGTCGAAAGAATTAACTATGTTTTTGTCGGCAGAATAAACTGTGTCATTGAAAACTACTTTACCACCAAAAATTATTTTAATGTCAACCTTTTTTTTAGAGTCGTTTGAATTTTCAACTGTAAAATGTCCAGTTTGTCCACAGGAAACGAAGATTAAAAATGTCGCAGAAAATAATAATAATTTCATTACGTTGTTTTGTCTAAAATTGCAGCTAACTACTATATAAGCTACTACCTTATCTTAACCTTCTCCACCTGCAAAACTTCTTTAGTAGTAACATCTGTTACAAAGCCTACTAAATAAATGTGTTTGTCGTTATAAGCAGGGTTAATATTAAAATTATTAAACGATACGTTTACCGAATCGCTGGCATAAATAGGCGAGTTTTTAAAAATGGTTCCCCAACTGCCATTAATATCTCCGCGTAACATGTGCATAAACACATAGTTTGGCACTATATCAGGGTTTGGCGCTAGCGAGTAATCTTTTTGTGGACCTACAATGCTATCTTCCATTATAACCAATGTAATTTTTGTAGTGTTGGTATAAGCAGTTTTAAATTTAGATTTTACGGTAGTATTTAAAACTCTTAAAGCAGGATCGTAAGTTGGTGTTAAACTTAACGAACAAACATAAGTATCGTTTAATGCTAAGGATGTAGTTGTACTCCATTTGCTGGGATTTTGAATTAAACCATTACTTTGGTAATCTTTACGGTTTACCATCCCATTTGGATTACCTGCACCCGAGCTAATTGCAAAACCACTTGAGCCGTCCCAATCATTCCCTGCCTGTGTGGTGTAAGAGGTTGGAAATGTTGTACCTTGCGTTTTAGCAAAATCGCCGGCATGCACTGCAATTACTACTACTTTTCCGGGGTATTGTTTGTATATGTTTTCGGCCGTTGTTGCGGCAGGTGGACAGTTACCACATTTTTGCCCCGTATAATCTTCTAGCAATACTTTTCTTACATTAGTGTTAGTAGGTGCTGTAGATGTACCATTGTTTACAATAGGATTAGTTACTTTGTCGCAGCTACTAATAAAAATAACAACGAATGCTGTCGAAATTAAAATTATTTTTTTCATAGTATTAATTTAAAATAAAGGTACAAAAAATAAATTAATGTGAAGTTTTAAAAATTGAATCTTTTTAGAAGAACAAATTTTTAAAAGCGGAGTTTACAGAAGTAAATGAATATTTTTAAAAATGATGTTAGACGACAAAAAATTTATTTTTTAGAATTTCATTAAAAACTGCTTGTGATGGAAATTGCAAATCCATTACTTGCGGGAACATTTCTACATACACCACCTACACAAAAAATACCGGCACGTTGCTTGCCATAACTAAAACTAATGCGGTGTGGTCCACTACTGTAGCCAGCAGTTACTAAAAAGTAATGTAATTTTAATTTATCTACAGGGTTACCATAATTATATTGATCTAATACGGCAACAAATATATGCGAGTTAGGAGTCCATTCTACAAGGGCTGTAGCCCAACTTCCTAAATTTAAGGTATCGCTGTTGTCTCTTAACATTCCTTGGGTTTCAAAACGAATAGTACCGTTTGATTTGTATTTGTAGGTTATATCTATTACGCCAATATGCGATTTAATATTATTAAACCCCGCGTTAGAGGCACCAAATTGTACAATATTTTTATTATAAAATTGGTAAGAGTACATTAATGTAGCTTTTAATTTTTTGGATATTTTTTTATTTACCTCCACAAAAAAATCCTGGTAATAATTAGTGCCAATATCTTCGTAGTTTGTTTTATAAAGGGTTAAATTGCTTGTACTGTCATTAACGCCAATTGGTTTTAAGCCGCTTGCCTGCGAAAAATTTAGCGTAATTTCAGTGCCATAATTACCACCCAATATAGTACCTTTTTTAAATTTGTATTGTAATTCAGCTAAGCCGCCCACTTCGCCCAAAGGTTGAGTGGCATAAGGGCTATACGCCATCATTAAATAAGTATGTTGTTTGGTAGTAGCAGGTAAAAAATTTATTAATAAGTTACTAAGCGCGGCATCTCTATCGCTTCTATAACTCATATTATCAATGCGTTTGGCTTGTAATAATATCGAAAAACCATTGGTAGCATACGAAGTAGATAAAAATAAAGCATCGCCTTGTTTGTAACTGTAATAATTTTTAGAACCTACGGTACTTCTGTTAGCGGCGCTTGGGTCGTTTTCTTTAATTACATATTCCCCAAAAAAATTAAATCCTTCGCGTATAATATTTATTCGTCCGCCATACGCACCAACATTTTCAGGAAGAACAAAATCGGGGTCTTGATCGGCTTGAAATTTACTTACAAAACTTCCGCCCACTATTACTTTTGTTTTTACGTTTTTAGCAAGTGTATCTAATAACTCGTTTATATTTATTTCACCGTCAAAACCACGCACAATACCCGGACCAACAGCAAAAAAACTGCGCTGCTTACCGGCTAAAGCTTTTAAAGTAATACCTTTGTAAGGATTTGAAATTACGCGAATGCCGTCTAACGAATTATCGTATAATAAACCGGGTTCGTAATAGGTTCTAAATATTAAACCACTGCCAAATTGCTCGTAAATGTTTCCAACTGTAATATCCAATAAATTATCTTGGTAACGCGCAAAACGGTTAACAATGCCTTGCCCTTTGTAACGCGTATCAAACCCCTGCATTACATTATTATAGGCTTCGTACCTAACACCAGCGCTAAATTTCCCTTTTTGGTAATTAATATTTCCAAACGCATTCGACAGCATTTTTTCATGCACTTTAGGCGCACCAATTAAACTATCGGGTTGGTAATATTGCGCGTCTATTTGAAAATTACCATGCACCGAACCTGCATCAATTGAACTGTTTTGCCCTGTACTTTTAAATGGGTTTAGAAAAAGGACTATTAAAAAAGTAGCTGTTATGCTACTTTTAATAAATTGTTTTATCATAAAGCAAAGAAAAAATAAAAATTGGTTAAAACAAAATAAAAATAATTTTTGGAAGGATTTGTATTAATGATTATTTTTTTAGATATTTAAAGTTGTAAAATCTATAAAAAATGAAAAAAATTATAATATTAGTCGTGTTTGCTAGTTCCTTAACCTCTACATACGCTCAAAAGTGGGTAGATATGATTATGAAATCCGATGCAAACCTGTACGAAATTCAAAAAGAATTTAACGATTTTTTTAAAGATAAAGATATTACCGTAAAAAGTACAGGCTATAAAGCCTTTAAACGTTGGGAATACTTTGTGCGTCCGCGTGTTTACCCTACAGGTAATATATCTGTACTAAGCGAATTGTCTAATAACTATTCCGATTTTTTAATTAAAAATAATATCAACCCAAATAATAATAGCCAAAATAAATTTAGTAATTCCAATTCTGTTTTATCAACAACATGGACATCTGTTGGACCTTTTGGAGCGCCAACAGGTTTAGTATTTGGTTTACCACGTAAAGCCGGTCGCGATAATTTTTTAACCTTTCATCCAACAAACACACTTACAATTTATGCAGGTGCTGCCGGTGGCGGCCTTTGGGAAACTACAAATGGCGGAACTTCGTGGACAACTAATACCGATAATTTACCGGTTGGAGCAATGTCAGATTTGGCTATTGACCCAACTAACCCAAGTA